>DASYYT010000056.1:0-31064 GCA_035949755.1 Candidatus Sulfotelmatobacter sp. | reverse complement strand
CCCGCTGCCCGGACGATGGCATCATTGAGGCCGTGGAAGGAACTTCAGCCAATCATTTCGTCCTAGCCGTGCAATGGCATCCGGAGCGCTCGGTGGAGGACGACGCAGCCTCCCGCGCGCTTTTCGACGCATTCATCCGGGCGGCTCAATAACCGTTCGCGAAGACTATTTTTTTCTTTTCGGAGGCCGCGCCGTTTTTTCCAGCAGCACGACGACGTGGGCCACCGCGGCGTTTTCCAGGTTGAGCCCTTCCGGCGTTTTTGCCTTCAGGCCGACACAATCCGCCGCAATGCCGAGCAGTTCTGCCACGCGCGCGCGAATCGCCGTTGCCTGTGGACCGATCTTCGGGGCCACGAGGATCAGGCTGGCATCCACGTTCGCGACCGCATACCCAGCATCGCGCACGCGCTTCAGCGCCTCGCGTAGAAAGACCGCGGAGTCCGCGCCTTTCCACTTCGGGTCCGATGGCGGGAACAACGCGCCAATGTCGGGGGCTGCAATCGCCCCCAGCAGCGCGTCGGTGATGGCATGCAGCAGCACGTCGCCATCGGAATGGCCGCCGAGACCCTTGTCGTGCGCGAGCGGGACACCGCCGATCTTCAGCGGAATACCGGGCCGAAATTCGTGAGAGTCAAAGCCGTAGCCGATGCGAACGGCGAGTTTCGAGTTGCGAGTTTCAGGTTTCAAGTTCTTCGCGCTTGCGCCCCGCTCTTCAACAATTAGGACTCACTTGCTGAGATAAAACTCAGCGAGTTCCATGTCTCCCGGCGTGGTGATCTTGATATTTTTGGGCGAGCCCATTACGACGGCGACTTCGTGGCCGGAACGTTCAGCCAGGGAGGCTTCGTCGGTACCCATGAAACCATCGGCAGCGGCCTCGTCGAAAATCTTCTTGATCACGTCGTAGCGGAATCCCTGGGGCGTTTGGGCAAGAACTATACCGGCGCGCGGGATGGTCGTTTTGATGATCGCGCCTTCCGCGGTGCGTTCGACTTGCTTGACGGTGTCAATCGCGGGCAGCCCGGCGATGGCGGCGCCGTACTTTTTGGCCGCCTCGATCACTTCCTGGATGATTTCTTTGGTCACGAAAGGCCGCACCGCATCGTGGACGAGCACAATGTCATCCGCGGTGGCAGAGATCTTGTTGAGCGCGTGCTCGACCGACTGCTGGCGGTGCTCGCCGCCCACCACCAGTTCGATTCTTTTCTTGAGTACGTCTTTGGCTTCTTTTTGAAGCCGCTCGCGGAAGGCCTCAATCTCGTTCTCGCGCAGCGCAACCCAGATTTCGCTGACCGCGTCCACGGCAGCGAACTTCCGCAGGGTGTGGATGAGGATCGGCGTGCCTCCCAATTCGGTGAACTGCTTCGAGGGATGCGCTTTTTTTGACCTGGTATCCATCGCGCTGGGCACGGGGGCCATACGCGTCCCAAGCCCGGCAGCGGGAATGATCACGACAACCTTCATGGCGGGTTGTCAGTATACGAGCGTGCACGCGGGAGTTCAAATTTCGCCCGCGGAAAGTCAAAGGCGTGAACCACGAAGGCACGAAGGTTCACGAAGGAAGACAGCAAACCAGAATCCTTCGTGCCCTTCGTAATTCAGTTCTGCCTCGCGCTGCCACACGGGCGGCCGCCAACTATGCCCCGGGCTTGCTTTCGACCGCGGCGCTCGCAACCGGCGCCGTTGGCGTTGCCACCGGCACGGCCACGGTCTGGGCGGCCGGAACGGCTTGCCGTGAGTAGGCGGCGCGCTCGTCCCATTTGCCGAAGATCATCTTTCCGGCAGTCGTCTGCAGCACCGACGTGACCGAGACATCGATGGTCTTGCCGATCATCTTGCGGGCGTTGTCGACCACTACCATCGTGCCATCGTCCAGATAAGCGACACCCTGGTTGTATTCCTTGCCTTCTTTCAGGATGAAGACGCGCATGGTCTCGCCGGGCAGCACGATCGGTTTCAGCGAATTGGCCAGCTCGTTGATGTTCAGCACCTCGACGCCCTGCAACTGGGCAACCTTATTCAGGTTGAAGTCGTTGGTGATGATCTTGCCTTCATAGAGCTTGGCCAGTTCGATCAGCTTCAGATCCACTTCGCGGACCGCGGGAAAATCGTCTTCCACGATCTGGATCTGCAAGTTGGCAACCTTCTGCAGGCGCTGCAGGATGTCGAGCCCGCGGCGTCCGCGATTGCGCTTCAGCGAGTCCGCCGAGTCGGCGACCAGTTGCAACTCACGCAGCACGAACTGCGGGGTCACAATGATGCCGTCGAGGAAGCCAGTCTCGGCTATATCGGCGATCCGGCCGTCGATGATGACGCTGGTGTCGAGGATCTTGTAGCTTTTCTTGCCCTGCTTCTCGCCGCCAAAGATTCCGCCCAGCGCCGCCAGGTTCAGCAGATCGCCCTTGTTGGCCCCTACGATCAGGCCCACGTAGGCCATCAACAGCATGACCAGGATCTGCAGGAAACTCTGCGTGTGCCCCTCAGGGACGCTACTGCGAATGACCAGGGCAAACAGGTACGCGCCGGCAATTCCGAGAAGGCTGCCGATGGCGGCCCCGATCAGCCGCTTGAGACTGACGGTGCGCAGCTTCCACTCGAACAGGACAATGGCTGCCCCGATGAGGGCGCCGACTCCCGCATCCCAGGAACGAGACAGGTTGAATGGTTCAATGACGAAGCAAGTGGCCGCTACAACGACTACGAAAAGAAGACGTACAAAAATGATATCCACGGTAAACCTCCCCGCGGATGCAGTTTTCCCTTGCCGCTGGGTTGATGCACCCGTGCCCTTCCGCGCCGCCCCAAGCGGGATGGGCCTCGCACATGCGGGGCGCGCATGAATTAGGGGAATGAATGTACGCCCCGTTCCGGCCAGACAGGGGCTTGGCCGGAGAGCAGTATTCCTAACGCCAAGAGTATATACCTCTGGGGTAATCCCGGGGAGAGGCCGCAGACCAGACCTCGGACCTCAGACCTCAGACCTCAGACCTCGGACCTCAGACTTCGGACCTCAGCTTCGGACCTCAGACTTCAGCTTCAGATTTTGGATTTCAGAGCACGCCCGAGGTCTGAAGTCCGAGGTCCGAGGTCTGAAGTCCCGAGGTCCGCCTTTCGATTCGTCCTGCTACACTTTCCGCATGAAAGCCCTGGTGATCACTAAGCTATCCGGTCCCGAAGCACTCGCCATTCAGGACGTCCCTGATCCTGGTCCGAAGGCCGGACAAACTATCATTCGGGTGGCCGCCGGAGGTCTCAACTTTGCCGATGTGATGACGACTAAAGGCGGCTATCCGGGAACGCCGGCGCCCCCCTTCGCGGTGGGACGGGAATTTTCGGGTGCTGAAGAGCATGGCGGGCGCCGCGTCATGGGCTATGCGCAATGGGGAGCGTTCGCTGAGAAGATGGCGGCGTATTCGAATATGGTGTGGCCGGCCCCGGATCATTGGAGCAATGAGCAGGCTGCGGCATTTCCGGTGAACTACTTCACGGCTTATCTCGCCTACTGGCAGGCCGGCATGACGGAACCGGCCCTGTGGGAACAGCCGCGGGGCCAAGCTCCGCAGCGTACTCCGCGGGTGCTGATTCATGCGGTAGCGGGAGGCGTGGGCACGGCGGCAGTGCAGATCGGCCGGCTGCTTGGCGTGGAGATGTTTGGAACTTCGTCCTCTGAGGAAAAACTCGCGCGTGTGAAAGACCTGGGCCTGCAGCACGGCATCAATTACAAGCAACGCGACTACGAGGAGACGGTGAAGAACCTGACGCATGGCGAAGGCGTTGACGCCGTTTTCGAAATGCTCGGGGGCGAGCACACTGCCAAAAGCTTGCGCTGCCTGCGCGATTTCGGACGCGTCATCCAATACGGAACCGCGACGGGCCAGCAGCCCAAACTCGATCTGCGCGCCATGTATGCCAAGTCGGGCATCCTGCAGGGCTTGTGGCTGAGCTATCTGTCGCAAAAACGCGAGATCATGGAACCCGCCTGGCAACAACTTTCGGCATGGATTGCAGAGCGCAAGCTCACTCCGCAGGTTGGGCAGGTGCTTCCATTCGATCGCGCGGTCGAGGCGTTCAAGTTGCTGGAGCAAGGGAAGAATTACGGAAAGGTTGTGCTGAAGATCGGTTGAGAGTGTTCGGAGGTTTCCATTTCGGCAAAGGCCGCGAGAAGAGGCGCACCCCTTCTATTGACGAATATCATTTTTCGAAGACCCATTCATTGCTGACCACAAAATTGGCGGTTGAGCAGAGAGCGATCGCAATGGCATTGGCTATCAGGTAGTTCATTTTCCCCTCGCCGACCATGACTCTCATCAGAGCCAGATTACCGAGGATTGAGACGGAGCCGTTGGCCAGATTGAATCGTAGGAGTCTCGCCAGGGACTGGCGCCAGCAAGACCGCTCCCGATCAGCCCATGTGAACTGTTCGTGCCAGACGAAATTGTGCACCACCGCAGCCTCGACCGCGATGGCAGTGGCAAACAGATAATTGAACCCCAGCACGCTCTTCAGCAGAAACAGGGCGGCGAACTGCACGCCTACACCGATGAAGCCGACAAGGTTGAACTTCCACCAGCGCACGAAGGTCGAGGGCTCGGATCGGTGTGGCCGGCTCATTGCTGAATCCTCTCTTCGCGGTAGAGCCGCAACGTGTTCTGGGCGGTGAGGACAACCAACATCAAAGCCATCCCAGCCAGGCCAATTGCCCCGCCGACGTCGAAGAGCCGGTAAGGCCGGCCTAACAAATGCACGACGGGCCGCCAGAACAGCGCCAGATTTCCGATCGCGAGCAGGATCCGCAGTTCCGTCGGCCCGAAGCGCCAGAACGAAATGCGGAACTCTCCGAGCGCGTGGGTCGCGAGGTAAGACTGGATAGACAGCAGGAGGAAGGCGATGAGCAGGCCGATCGCGATGCCGGGATGCATATACCCCGACAGAGCGAGGCCGCCCATCAGCGCGAGAGCGCCGAAGCTGTCCACCATGTGATCGACGTAGAACCCATACCGCGGCCGCTGCCGCTGGCGGACCCGGGCCAGCGTGCCATCCAGGGAGTCGCCCAGCCAATTGAGCGCGAGGCAGGCAATCACCCCGAGCAGCGCGAAGCGGTTCACCGACGCCAGCGCGTAACCCACTCCGGCGCCGATCTGCGCCGCCAGGCCCAGAATCGTAAGATGGTCCGGCCCGATGCGCTCCGGAGTCCGCGCCGCGAGCCACAGCAGAGCACGTTTCTCCGCGGCCGCGACCAAGCTCTCCTGTACGCGAGTCTCCCCCTCAGGATGCATGCGGCGCATTTTATCGTCGCGCAGCGCACGCAGCACCCGCGGATTTACCTGCTCGCAATACTCGGTCATCGTCTGAGAAGCCGGAGTTGCCATATCAGCCTCCTGAACTGTGTTTTCGCAGCAAAGGAAGAAATCGGCAATGCACCGCCGCTCAAACTGCTGTCGAATGAGGATCAACTGGCAAATGTTTGCGGCTCAATGGCTTGCAGAGCGATGTCAATCCGGCCGAGCGGCCCTCGCAACCTTCTCGAAAGTAAAATAATTTTGCAGCGCTGGGGTGACTCGGGATATCCAGGCTCTGGCGAATCCTTTGACACCGCGAGCGCCCCGGCGTTTCGCTTCCGCAGAGAATTCCCGCCGTGCGGCATTCACCTTTTTAGCCCGCTGCACATCTAAGTAGTTAGAGCACCAGCGTTAAGCGATTCAGTTCAGGCGTTTGCTCCTGGTGAAAGGGTCAAGGAGGCCTTTATGAATCTCTCTCGTTTATTCAGCGCCGGGCTGCTGGGATTGGCAGTCTGGATTTACTCAGCCAATGCATGGGGACAGCAGGAACCCCCGACCGCCGGCGTGCCGGTACATATGGTCGTCACCGTGGAACCGAATCATGGAAAAGAAGTTCCCACCATCAACCAGGGGGATGTGATCGTCACCGAAGGCCACGATAAGGATACGGTCACGGATTGGATTCCCGCCCAGGGAGATCGTGCGGCTCTCGAGCTGTTTATTATGATCGACGACAGTTCCAGCAGCAGTCTGGGAAGGCAACTGGACGACCTCAAGCACTTCATTGAGGGGCAACCTGCGTCGGCAAAGATTGGCATTGCCTACATGCAGAACGGCATCGCTAACGTGGTACAGAACTTGACCGCGGACCACGCCCAGGCGGAAAAGGCGCTCCGTCTCCCGATGGGGATTGGGGGAGCGAACGCGAGCCCCTATTTTTCGCTGAGTGACCTTATTAAGCGCTGGCCTGCCGACCACGCGCGCCACGAAGTAATGATGGTGACCGACGGAATTGACTTCTATTACGGCATTGGCGATCTGCAAGACCCGTATCTCGATGCGGCTATTAGTGATTCGATCCGTGCCGGCGTGACTGTGTCGGCTATCTACAATCCGGGGGTCGGACATTTGGGCCACGACTATTGGCTGACTTATTGGGGACAGAATTATCTCGCCGAACTGACCGATCAGACCGGGGGCGAGGGCTACTATCTCGGCATGACCGGCTCTCCGGTAGCATTCCAACCTTACCTGGACGATTTCGCGCAGCGGCTGCAGCACCAGTATTGGCTGGGATTTCTCGCGAAGCCGCAAAAAAAGGCGGGCTTTCAGAATGTAAAAGTTAGCACCGAAGTGAAAAACGTCCAACTAGTGGGGGCGCGGAAAGTTTACGTGCAAGCGCCGCAATAGCCGATTCCGCTTTTTGAACTTTGGTCACCCGAAGCAGCAAGGCAGTCAACCCCCGTGCCTTGAGATTCCGATAAGATTGAACGTCTGACCGGGTCTCAATGAAAAGACTGCTGCGCTTTTTCCAGCCGTCGCACCAGCACACGGCGTTTTCCGCGACTCTGCTGCTGATTTCGACGGTGATGCTGTCGCGCGTCATCGGTTACGCGCGCGATGCTTACATTGCCTGGGCTTACGGTGCGGGCGGAGCGACTGACGCCTACATGGCGGCGTTCACTCTGCCCGATTTCCTGAACTACGTGGTTGCCGGCGGCGCAGCCTCGATCACCTTCATCTCCATCTACACGCGCTTTCTCGCCGAAAAACGCGAGGCCGACGCCCAGAAAACCTTTTCCATCATCATCACCGTCATGACCACGGTCATGATTGTGGGGACGATTGCGGCTGAGATTTTCGCGCCGCAATTTGTGCGCTGGTTCGTCAAAGGATTCACCCCCGACAAGATTGCGTTGTGCACTCATCTCACTCGCATTCTTCTGCCGGCGCAGATTTTCTTCTATGTCGGCGGCGTGGTCGCGGCGGTCTTGCTTTCTCACCGCTTGTTTCTGCTGCCCGCCTTCGGGCCGATCATCTACAACGTATTCATCATTCTGGGAGGAGTCATTGGCGGGCGACATTTCGGGATTCAGTCGCTGGCTTACGGAGCGCTGATCGGCAGCATCGGCGGCCCGTTCCTGGCCAGCGTGATTGGAGCCGCCCGCATCGGCACCGGGTACCGGCCCTCTTTTGACCTGAGCAATCCCGCCTTTCGGGAATGGGTCAAACTGTCGATCCCGCTGATGCTGGGCTTTTCTCTGGTTACGGTCGATGACTGGATATTGCGCCACTACGCCGCCGCCGGAGTCGGCGACATCAGCCGGCTCACTTATGCCAAGCGTCTTTTTGCCGTGCCGATTGCGGTGCTGGGGCAGGCAACCGGGCAGGCATCGCTGCCATTTTTTGCGCGGCTGTTCAGTGAAAAGAAAATGAAGGAATTCGCCGCCACCGTGAATGATTCCGTGTACCGGGTGGCGGCGGCAGCGCTGCTGGCGACGGCGTGGATGATGGTGGCGGCGCTGCCCCTGATCGACTTGGTGTACCGGCGCGGCAGGTTCTCCTTCGCGGATGCGCAGACTACTTCGGTTTACTTTTTCTGGTTCTCCTTGTCGCTTGTGCTCTGGTCCGCGCAGGGCCTGTACGCGCGCGCTTTTTATGCGGCTGGAGATACCCTGACGCCCATGGTGGCCGTCACCGCCATCACGGCTGCGTCATTGCCCATATATGCGTTCCTGTTTCATACCTTCGGAGTAGTTGGTTTGGCCTGGGCGTCCGACATTGGGATCGGGATGAACCTGCTGGCCCTGGCGGGATTGCTGCATCATCGAAAGCTGGTTTCTCTGGCCGGGATGCGTTGGGGAGAACTGGGCAAATCCGCCCTCGCCGCCATCATCGCTGGAGGCATCAGCTTTGAAGTGGCCAAGGCGGTACCTTTGTCCACCAGCAGCCATGGAAGCCGGGTGGCAGATATCGCTCAACTGGCTCTGGTGTCGGTCACGTGGGCGGCGGCGGCGGCGGCGGGACTATGGCTTCTGCGCTCCGAGTTACCCCGCGATTTGCGCCGCCGGAAGGTCACCGCATACCCCGCCGTGGCGCAAGACGAGAGCAAGGAGATACTGGGGGCTGGGAGATAACCCCGATTGCGCCTCTCCATCGACTGATCTGGAACTCGCTCTTCGTGAAATGTTTCCTCTCGCCACTTTGGACGACGCACTGCGCCGCTAAAAACGCGGGCATCGCTCTGCTCAAAATCTGAATCCCAAACAGAAGATCCGGCGCAAGCCTCACGTGACGCTGCGCTATACTCTATCCCCGGAGTTGGCCATGACGACCACGGTCAAAGCGGTTTCGATTCAAACACTCGTCGAAGAACTCCGGCAGATGCCGGAGTCCACCTTCATTCCAACTGAGCCGCTGCGGCGATTTCTGCAGCAAACGCCGGTGGACGCCGATTCGCTCGCCCCTTATCTGGCCTGGGATCGGCAGCACTACACGCGCAACCTGATCGACCGCACGCCTCTTTACGAGTTGATGGCGATCTGCTGGGAAGTCGGTCAGGCCAGCTCCGTCCACAACCATCGCGACCAGAATTGCTGGATGGCGGTGCCGCTGGGCCGCCTGCAGGTGGAAAATTTCCACCTCGTTCACCAGGATTTGCAGGGAGGGCGCTGCAAACTTGAGCCGCTCGACGTCGTCGAGATGAATATTTCCCGGCCCTGCGCCGTCGATCCATCCCATCCCGTGCATCGCGTCGTGAATCCCAAAGAATTCAACCAGCGCGCGGTCAGCCTGCACGTGTATTCGCGCCCCTTTGATTCATGCATGGTGTACTCGCCCGAGCAGGGAACGTGCGGCGAGATCAAGCTGCATTTCAATACTGAATACGGCAAGCCGAAGGCATAGCGCCGCCGCTGGACGGGAAATGTCCGTCCCATCGCCTCACTTTTCTGCTGCTAAACTAAATCTATTGTCCCCGCGTAAAAAATCTTCGAATGCCGCGGCCGCTGAGGCTGCTCGTGTGGCTAAGACTGCTGCCAGCAAGGCTGCGGTGACCGAGGTGATCGCGCCCGGCGGTCTGGATGCAACCACGCACGGCCGCATCTACCTGATCGACACCATGTCGTTCATCTTCCGCGCCTACCATGCCATGGCGCGGCAGCGGCCCATGTCCACCAAGACCGGACTGCCCACGGCGGCGATCTACGTTTTCGTGAACATGCTGCGCAAATTGCGCGACGACTTTTCGCCGGAATATCTGGCGGCAGTGTTCGACGTGGCTGGGCCCACCTTCCGTGACGAGCAGGCCGAATCCGTCACCACCATCCGCAAATTCGACATCAAAACGCAGACCTTCGCCGAAGTCGAATATAAGGGCTACAAAGCCAACCGCAAGGCCATGCCCGAGGATCTGGCGCAGCAGGTTCCCTACATCCGGCGCGCGCTCGAGGCTTATCGCATTCCGATGATCGGCGTCACCCGCTTCGAAGCCGATGACGTGATTGGCACCCTGGCGCGAAAGGCCGCGGAAGCCTCGCATACGGTCTACATCGTCTCCAGCGACAAGGACATGATGCAACTGGTGAACGACAAAGTGCACATCCTCAATCCGCCGAAGGACAACCTGATCTGCGACGCCGCGAAAGTAGAGGAAATTCTGGGCGTGCCGCCGGAGCGCGTGATCGATGTGATGGCGTTGCGCGGCGACTCCATCGACAACATTCCAGGCGCGCCGGGAATCGGCGATAAGGGCTCGGTAGAAATCATCAAGCGCTTCGGCTCCCTCGAACAGGCGCTGGAACATGCCGCCGAGGTGGAGAGGAAGACCTATCGCGAATCGCTGCTGAACAATCGCGACACCATTCTGTTCAGCAAGAGCATGGCCACGATTGATACCCATGTTCCGGTCGAGCTCAATGTGGACTCGATGCGGGTCGGCGAACCGGACCTGGACGCGCTGCGCTCGCTCTTCACGGAGCTGGAATTTACCTCGCTGCTCAAAGAGCTCTTGCCCGCGGTCGAAGTGAGCGAGACCCATTACGTCGAGGCCAAGACCGCAGACGACGTTGCCAGAGTATTAAAGTCGCTGGCCGAGGACGACGAGCTGGCAATCGCGGTGGAGCACGAAGCGACTGCTCCTCAATCCGGGGAAGAGATTGAAAAAGAAGAAGAACCCCAGGAGGGTCAACTCTCTTTCTCCGCTGTGGCGATGACCTCAGCCGCTCCGCAGCCGGCTGCGTGCCGGGTGGCGATTTCCGCGGCTCAGGGCACGGCCACAACTGTGACGCTGAATTCGGCCGCCCCTGGAGACAAGCTGCGATCCGTACTCAGCGATCCCGGCATTCCCAAGTCGATTCACGATCACAAAGCGGCCATTCATGCGCTGGAGCGGGACGGGATAACGTTGGCCGGCGTGCGCCACGATCCCATGCTGTATTCGTATCTGCTGGATCCGACTTATTCCTCGCACACTCTGGCCGACGTGGCCCTGCGGCGCTTCAATCTGAAACTGGCGGGCGACCTGGCCGAGTCGGCCGACATCACCGGACGGCTGACCGGAGCATTGCGCAACGACGTCGAGCAGTCGTCGCTGGACAAAATTTACCAGGATATCGACCTGCCGCTGGTACCGGTGCTGGCTCGCATGGAGCGAGCCGGAGTCAAGATTGACACCACCGCCCTCTCGCAAATGTCGGTCGAACTCGAGCGCGAGATCGCGGCCAAAGCCCGGGAAATTTACGAGACCGCCGGGGTGGAGTTCAACGTCGGCTCGCCCAAGCAACTGGGGGATGTTCTCTTCAACCGCATGAACCTGCCCAAGCCGGTGAAATACGGCAAGGGACGCACGATTTCGACGGCGGTCGATGTCCTCGAAGAGCTGGCCGAAGATCATCCCATCGCGCGCATGGTGCTCGACTACCGGCAACTCACCAAGTTAAAGTCCACCTACGTGGACGCGCTGCCGGCGCTCCTCACCCCGGCGACGGGACGCCTGCATACCACGTTTGACCAGACCGGAACCGCGACGGGGCGGCTGTCGTCGGCCAATCCGAATTTGCAGAATATCCCCATCCGCACCGAACTCGGGCGCGGCATTCGCGCCGCCTTCATTGCCGAACCGGGTCACGTGCTGCTGACCGCGGATTATTCGCAGATCGAGTTGCGTCTGCTGGCGCACTTCTCCGGCGATTCGCTGCTGGTGGAAGCTTTCCGGCGCGGCGACGACATCCATACGCTGACGGCTGCGCAAGTCTTCGGCGTGCCGCCGCTGATGGTCACCGCCGACCACCGCCGCCAGGCCAAGGTCGTAAACTTCGGCATCGTGTATGGGCTGTCGGCGTTCGGCTTGTCACAGAACTTGGGAATCGAGCCGAGTGAAGCCAAGCAGTTCATCGCCGCGTACTTTGAAAAGTACAGCGGCGTTCGCGCCTTCATCGACAAAACACTGGAACAGGCGCGCCGCGATTTGAAAGTGCAGACGCTGTTCGGGCGCATCCGGCCCATCCCCGACATTAACAGCAAGAATTTCACCCAGCGCGGGTTCGCCGAGCGCACCGCGGTCAACACGCCGTTGCAGGGCACGGCGGCCGACCTGATCAAAATTGCCATGATCCGCATCGATGCGGCGCTGCGCGAACGCGGATTGAAATCGAGAATGACGCTGCAAGTTCACGACGAACTCGTCTTCGAAGCCCCCGAAAACGAAATTGAAGTTATGCAGCCGCTGGTCCGCGAGCACATGGAGAAAGTGCACGCCCTGCGCGTTCCGCTGCAAGTCGAAATAGGCGTAGGCCCGAACTGGCGCGACTTGGACTGAGCAAGGTTCCGTAGCCCCGGACGCATTGGTCCGGTAGCTTAGAGTGCAGGCGGATACGGCGCGATTGAAAGGTATGCCTGATCGGGCCGAACCATCCCTTGACTCTCCAGAATTGGTGTAAAATCGGAAAGTCAACCCCTCCGCCGGATGGGCACCTGTTTCCAAGACAGTGGCGCGATCCGCGGAATCCTTCCAGTCGGGACGTGGCTCAGCCTGGTAGAGCACTCGCTTGGGGTGCGAGGGGTCGGCAGTTCAAATCTGCCCGTCCCGACCATTACTACCTGGATCGCCGGTGCCTGAATCTCGGTGGGGCTTAGGACCTTCGACTTTGATCACGCCAGCTCTCAAATAAAATCGTATCCCTCCGGCATGTACTTCTGTGTTTGCCTTTTAGTGACAGATGTATAGAATCAAACCGCCGCTTACTTTGTCCTCCTAGCAAGTCAGTACCAAAATCCCACATCGACGTCTGTGTGCCCGGCGACGGCTGCAGTTGTCTCAAGGAGTTCTTGTGTATTTCCATCCTACTTATCTATCCCGCGTGTCCCGATCTCTCATCGTATCGGCAGGCTTGCTTGCCCTGATGATTTCTACCGGATGCGGCTCGTCGAACTGGTCTCAGAACCAGCGGCAAACCCCGCCATCCGTTGCCGCTGTGGCTCGTGCCGCTGTGACGGGTTCCAGTACTCCCAGCGTGCTGCTGTTTGTGGGCACCGGAACCTCGTCCGGCGACGTCAGTGCCGTCAAAACCATTCTCGGCAATTTGAAACTTTCCTACGCGACCGCCACGTCGAGCCAACTCAATGGAATGAGCGAGACCGCGCTCAAGGCCTACAAACTGTTCCTCATGCCCGGCGGCAATGCCATCACCATCAGCCAGTATCTCTCGAGTACGACCATTACGAATCTCCACAACGCGATCGTCAACGACGGCCTGCACTATCTCGGCATCTGTGCTGGAGCCTTCTTTGCCGGCGACTCGGGGATCTATCACTACCTCGCTCTCACGCCAAGCGGTATCTGGTTTAACTACTACGCCGATGAATTCAAGGGCATCTCCAAAGAAGCCGTGGAGATCAAGGGTGCCGATGGGAAGACGCTGGATCAGTATTGGCAGGACGGCCCTCAGTTGAGTGGCTGGGGCAGCATCGTAGGCAAGTATCCGGACGGGACGCCAGCGACCGTGGAAGGCTATTCCGGAAAAGGCTGGGTCATCCTGTGCGCTGTACATCCCGAAGCGCCGTCGAGCTGGAGAACCGGGATGACCTTCACCACCTCGGTCGCGACGGATAATGCCTACGCCCAGACTCTGGTCACGGACGCTCTCAACGGCATCTCGTTAACTCATTACTGAATCGGAATCCAGATGGTTCGCGGTATTGCCCGGGGCTTTATAACCCCGGGCTCATTTTTGAGGGCAGTCGAATGTCAGCTCCCGCAGTGGCAACCCTCGCCCCGAAGATCGTCTACTCCTTCTTTGGCAATGATGGGCAGCATGACCAGCGCCGCCGCGGGATCAGCCCACCACAATCCAAATAGCGCGTTCAGGGACAATCCAACCAGAAGGATGGCCGATAAGTAGGCGCACAAATCTGTCTGTCTGGCATCGGCACGCATGGCGGCACTGCCGAGCGCGCTCCCCACTTTTTTCTTGAACCGCGAAAGCAACGGCATTACCAGCAGGGAAGCGCACGCCAAAACGATACCGGGAAGGCTGTGTTCGGGAGCGTGTTTGCGGGCAAGGTCCGCAATCGATTCATAGCCGATGTATGCCGATAACGCGATGAAGCAACCGCCGACGATCCTCAAGGCGCGGCGCTCGTTGCGTTCCCGGCGCTCAATGTCGGCATCCACGCTCATGCGCCACAACAAGACCGAAGCGGAAGTCATCTCGATGAAGCTGTCGATACCAAAGCCCACGAGGGAAATGCTTCCCGCGAACCATCCGGCAATGATCGCTACCAGTCCTTCCAAAACGTTCCAGGCGATAGAGAAATATTCGAGCCTCCGCCCGCGGCGGGCGATAGAAGCACGCTCTTTTCCCGTTTCATCTGTCATCTCATCTGTCATCGGATCGGCTCGGGAACTCGCGAACCGCTGCTGCCAGCATGTTACTCGGTTGCGGTGCTCCGCATCCGAAGTGTCACAGCATGATCGACAGAAAGATCGATCGGGTGAAGCCTGCGTTCACCCCGAGGATCGACTATACTTTCGCCCTATGCGACAGCCTTTGAGCCAATTCCTGTTCTTGGTTTGTGTTTTTTGTGGACTGATTTCCGCCAGCCTTACTGCTCAAACGCTGCTGGTCGTGAACCAGGGCGACACAACGGTGAGCCTCGTCGATCCCACGTCCGCACGGCAAGTTGCCACGATTTCAGAGAAAACCGTTGGCGTGCATGGCCATGAAATCGCCGCATCGGCCGATGGGCGCACTGCTTTCGTCCCTATCTATGGCAGCACCGGTGTTGGCAAGCCAGGAATCGACGGGCACGAAATGCTGGTCATCGATCTGCCCTCGCGCGCCATCGTCGGCCACATCGATTTCGGCCATGGAGTGCGGCCGCATTATCCGCTGCTCGATCCCGTGAGCGGGATGCTCTACGTCACGACCGAGTTGGACAAGACGGTGACTATCATCGATCCGCGCACGCGCAAGATCGTGGGCGCAGTTCCCACCGGGGCGGAGCAGTCGCACATGTTCGCCATCTCACACGACGGCAAGCGCGGCTATACCGCCAACGTTGGCCCCGGCACAGTCTCAGTGCTAGATCTGGACGCTCGCAAGACGATTGCGGTGATTCCAGTCTCGGGAGAGGTGCAGCGTATCGCCGTCTCGGCCGACGACAAACTTGTATTTACGTCGGACCAGACCAAGCCGCAGCTGGCCGTGATCGATACCGCAAGCAACAAGGTGAAAACTTGGGTGCCTCTGCCCGGCTTGGGTTACGGCACGGCGGCCACCCCGGATGGGCGCTGGCTGCTGGTGGCAATCCCCGCCAACAATCAAGTAGCGGTTGTGGATTTAAGTACCATGCAGGTAGCGCGCCGCATTGATGTCGCCAAGGCTCCGCAGGAAATCTTGATCCGTCCCGACGGCAAAGTGGCCTATATCTCCTGCGCCGGAAGCGGGCAGGTTGCCGCCATTGACCTGGCACAATGGAAAGTTCAGAACGAGATTGACACCGGCAAATTCGCCGACGGGCTGGCGTGGGCTCAATAAACCTCAGCGATACTGAGCCGCTCTGCCGTCGCTGCGCGCATTCGGGATCTCGATCCCGCCTTCAATCCTGGGGATACCGAAGTGTCCGCCCAGATGCGACAGATCGAGTGGGCTGATCGACCCGGCGACTTCGATAAATGTGACCTGATTCGCGCGGGCCAGCAGAACCGCGATGTTGCTGATCGCGTTATGCTCGAAGCGCACCCAGAGCCCCGACATACCCGGATCACCATTCTTGTCGTGCCGGTTGACTAGCTGTTTCCAACCAGCGGCCTGATATTCCTGTCTCACCGAGCCCAGAGCGTCGGGATCATACGTCCAGGGTCCTGCAAAGTGGAAGTTGTGTACCGACAGGCCGCTGACTCCGGCGATCACGCGCCGGAAATCCTCATTGTCGGACTCCAGCTTGGAGGCGAACACCAGCATGGAGTGGTCCAGCGTGAACTCGGTCTTCGAGGATGCGCTCTGCCGCAGGGTTTCCAGGCCCTCCGGCATCGGCTCCATCGGCTGCTGCGCCTGGGCTTGCTCACGCTGGGCTTGCTGAGGCTCGGGCTGCGCTGCCTGGGGTTGCTGGGCTTGGGTAAGGGTGACTGCGGAAAGCGAGATCAGGATTAAAACTGCGATGTGGGTCAGCTTCATAATACGTCTCTACCCTTAGATGCGGCGATGCTCCATTTTTTAGCCTGCGGGTTTGATTCTGGCAATGCACCCTGGGTCAAAGGCGTCTCAATCTGTAAGTAGCTGAATTCACGCCGGCTCTCAGGCAAGGTCAATCCGCAAAGAAAGGCAAGCCCTGGCGGCGCCGCGCTCCCAGATCGGCTGCGGCATGGCCTACCGAGTTTCCCGGAACCAAGAGAATCACTTTAATGCCGAAGCGGAGACTCCGACAATCAAGGGAAAGTTCCATCCGCGCCCAGTCCGTCGAAGCGCTTTGGTCTTGATCTTTCGAGTCGCAGCTCGCAACTGGCGGGGCTCTCAGCCCTGGGGAGAAGTCACTATGTCAGGACAAGTCGTTCTCTATTTTGAAGATCAGGCGGATGCTCTACGCTTCGCCCTGGCCGCCGGTTCGGTCATGGCCGGCGAAGGCAGCAAGTTTACGGCGACCCTGGTGGAGGGCACCACACGTGTCACCCGCATCCGGCTCGATGCCGTCAATGCAGGGAACGGGAAAAAGCAGAATTCTGGCCGCGTGGCCTAAGCGCGCGCCTGAGCGGTGCTGCCGGCACAATAGCGCGGTTGAAAAATCAAAGGCCGGCGCCAGCCGGCCTTCGACGTAATAAAAAACAGAATTACTTTTTGGGCGCGATCGCGTCCTTGGCGGCCTTGGCGACGCGGAACTTCACGACGGTCTTGGCCTTGATCTGGATCGGTTCGCCGGTCTGCGGATTGCGGCCTACGCGGGCTTTGCGGTGCGCTTTCACCAGCCGCCCCAGTCCGGGAACAACGAAGATGCCGTTCTTCTTGGTTTCTTTGATTGCGGTGTCGGCGAGGTGCTCCAGAAACGCCGCCGCGGTTTTGTTGGGGAGCTCGGTCTTTTCGGCGAGCTGCCTGATAAGTTGAGTTTTGGTCAGACCTGCAGCCATACTTCCTCCTCTAAAAAATCGGTTTAATACCAGCGCGGGTAATCTTATACCCGCGAGGCTGTGGAAAAACAGCTATTTTACAGGCCTTTTTTCAGCTGTGCACTCGCGGAAGGGCATATTTACAGGGTTTTCAGTCTTATGCGGCGCGAACACGGCCCTTTCATGCGTATCTTCGTGGTTACTGCGGGATTTCAGATGGCAGATTGCGGATCTCAGATTGAAGTGCCTCGGTGATTGCAAGAGCATTTTCAAAATCTGCAATCCAAAATCTGCCATCTGAAATCCTTCCTCCCGGATGCAATAATACTTTCAGGAGCCGCGATTGAGTTGCGCTATCTGTGAAATCCGCAAGGAGAAGCGTTTCTGCCCCGCCGTGCACGGGCGCATCTGCCCGCAGTGTTGCGGCGAACAGCGCGAGGTGACGCTGGATTGCCCCAGCGACTGCCCTTATCTGATCCAGGCGCGCGGGCACGAGAAGCCGCGCGCGGCCGATCAGATCGATCCCGCTGCGCTGTTTCTGCAGGTCGAAGTGTCCGATCAGTTCATGTACGAGAAAGAGCATCTGTTGATGGGGCTGACCTATGCCCTGGCCAAATCGGCGCGCGCCGATCGCGACCTGCACGATCAGGACTTGATTGCCGCCCTGTCGATGTTGGCGAAAAGCTACGAGCGGCGAATCAACTCCGGATTGCATTACGAGCAGCCGCTCACCAGCGACTCGCAGCGCCGCGCCGCCGCCGAAGTCGAGAATATGGTGAAAGAGTACCGCGAGGCCGAGCACAAGCACGTGGGCTATTCCAGCCTGCGCGATTCCGAGGTGCTCAAGGCTCTGGTGTTTCTGCTGCGACTGGGCAATGGCAGGACATCTGGCCGCCCCAAGTCGCACGCCTTCGTGGAATTCCTCTTCGCCCAGTTCCCCGAAAAAGAGTCCGCCGTGCTCGCGCCCCAGGAAGCCGGCAGCCGGATTATTCTGCCTTAGGGAGCAGGTAGCGATGAGCGTTGAGCAATGAGCTATGAGCACTACCGGAAATCTCATTGCTCATCGCTCATTGCTCACTGCTCTCGGGATGCGGCGAACCTGCTGACCTGGCGGCAACGCAGCGAGCAGTTCCCGAATCGTTCTATTCAACACTGGATGCCGGGCTTCCGGCGCGATTTCGGCTAGCGGCTCGAGGACGAAACGGCGCTGTGCCATCGCCGGATGCGGAATGGTGAGGTCGGGCGTATCCACGATGACGTCCCCGCAGAGAAGAATGTCGATGTCGATGGTGCGCGGGCCTTTCTTCTGGATGCGCTCCCGGCCCATCGCTTTCTCGATGGAAAGGATGTCTGCCAGCAATTGCGCGGGCGTTTCGCTGCTATCCAGACCGACAGCACAGTTCAGGAACCAGCCTTGATCGGTGACCTCGACCGGCTCGGTCTCGTAGAAAGAGGAGAGCGCACAATACAGGCCATGCTCCCGCAGGCGACCGATCGCCTGCAGCAAGTAACCCTTGCGGTCGCCGACGTTCGATCCCAGCGACAGATAGAAAGCATTACCCATGGGTGGTCTCTACGGCTCAGTTGTACGCTGAACTGCGGGAGCTGCACAATCGAGCACATTCCGAATCTCAAAGAGTTCAACAACTTGCCGGCCCCCGCATGGGCTTTCCACCGAGGGTCCCGTGACCTTGGTCACTATCCGGCTTGCCGACCCTCCCCTAAAATTTCACCATGACGTTGGAGTCTCTGCTCCTGAGCCAGGACCCGGAATTGGTGCGTGTGATCCGGCCCACGCTGGAGAAATTGTCCATCGATGTCGAGGTCTGCCATGAAGCGCGGACCGGCGCCGACATCCTGATCCGGGACAAGTTCGACGCCGTGATCGTCGATTGCGACGATCTCACCGGCGGCCTGGCCCTGCTGCAAGGTCTGCGGAATACTCCCAGCAATAAGAGTTCGGTTGCCTTTGCCGTCCTCAATGGGCAGCGCACGACCACCCAAGAGGCCTTTGGCATGGGCGCGAACTTCGTTTTGCAGAAGCCCATCAGCACCCTGAACGCGTCCCGCTGCTTTCATGCGGCGTTGAATTTTATGCTCAAGGAGCGCCGTCGCTACTTTCGCCAGCCGGTCAAGATGCAGGTGAAAGTTTTGCTCGACGGCAAGGCCCTGACTGCCACTAGCACCAACATCAGCGAAGGCGGGATCGCCCTGATGCTCCGCGATGTCCTGCCCAAAGGCGCAACCCCTACCTTGAAGTTTGCCCTGCCGCAAAGCGACATTCGCATGGAGATTGAGGCCGAAGTTGCCTGGACTGACGTGAAAGGCCTGGCGGGATTCCGCTTTCATCACATTCCCAAGAGCTCGCAGCAGGAACTCGAACACTGGCTCGACCAGCAAATCGAAAAAGAACATCCCGGCACGAAAGAACGGCTCGCTGCGTCCGAGCCGGGCGACAACTCCCACTAAACTCAACCAAATCCAATGCCACTGCCTACGCAGGAACCTCTTGTCACCCCGGTTCCTTCTTCTGCGCCGGGACAGAGTACCCGCCTTTGAACTTGCGCCCGGGCGGGATCATGGCAAGCTATTAGATCGGGAGAACGAATTGTGACCAACGAGTTCCGCATTGCCAAAGTGCAAAAAACCCTGCGCTGGTTTGAGGAAGATATTCCGCTGCTCAACCTGCGGGTGAAAGAGCTGTCGAAAGAACAGCAGGACTCGGCGCGAAAATTTGCCGCGGCGGTCATCGACGAAACCCGGGCTGAGTTGGAGCGGCTGCTGCAACAACAGCCGGAGGATAATTCGAGCGCAGCCCCTTGCGAGCCCGCGGATTAGCCGTCGCTACCTTGCAGCGCGCTCCCTAGCAGGATGATCCGGCAGCGACTTCGGAGCGGACGTAGACCTCGCGCTCTGGCGCCTCTCCTGAAAACGTGACCTCTTCCCACAGCGTCTTATCGCGCAGGATGCGCGAGACCAGAGCCGTATGCATGGCATGGCCGGCGCGATCGGCCACGATCTTTCCCAACACTTGCTTCCCTAACAGTGCCAGATCGCCCACCAGGTCGAGCACCTTGTGCCGCACGAATTCATCGGGGAAGCGCAGCGGGCCATTCTCGATGCCGGTGCGCGTCAGCACGATGCAGTTCTCGCGCGAGGCTCCGCGAATCAATCCCATGTTGCGCATGGCCTGTTCGTCTGCCCGCGAGCCAAAGGTGCGGGCTGCCGCAATATGCTTCAGATAGCTGCCGTTGGTCAGTTCGACCTGAAAAGTTTCTTTTCCGATCAGCGGATGGGGAAAATTGATGGAATAAGAAACCGAGTAGGTGTCGGCCGGATACACTGCAATGAACTTGTCGCCCTCGCGCATCTCGACTTCGCGGCGAATCTTCAGATATTTTCGCGCCCGCCGCTGCCTGCGGACCCCCGCCTTGCGGATCATGTCCACAAAAGGTTTGGCGCTGCCGTCGAGAATGGGAAGTTCCAGGTTATCGAGCTCGACGATCGCGTTGTCAATGCCCAGGCCAATGAAGGCGGAGAGCACGTGCTCGGTGGTGGAGATCAGCACGCCTTTCTTCATCAAGCTGGTCGCGTAGCTGACGCGGGCGACGTTGCGGCTCACGGCTTCGATCTCAAAGCCGTCTAGGTCGGTGCGGCGGAAGACGATGCCCGTGCCCGAGGCCGCCGGAGCGATGCGCATCGACACTGGCGCCCCGCTGTGCAGACCTATACCGCTGCACTCCACCGCAGAGCGAATTGTCTGCTCGTAGGTCAAAAAGCTGCAACACAGATTATCTAAGAGAAGTCCTAGCCTACCCCTGTTGGCCAGAAAATCGTCTGTGGCAAAAAAGCCACAGTTCGTCGCCTTACGGGAACCCAAGGTTGATGCCTGGATACATTGTAAACCTATGTAAAAACATATGCTTACTTTGTTTTTTTCGAGGGTCCAGGGGGATACTGCGCAACTAGCAGGCCAACACGGCCCTTTTACTTCTTGGCCTTCTTACCCTTCACCGGCTTATTGGGATCGTAGCCCGAGTTGGGATCGAACATGGCGGGGTCCAGCCCCTGGTTGATGGTGACCAGGTTCAGAAAACGTTGGCTGGCCATGTCCCCGTTGAAATAGCGCGTGAGATTGTAGGGCGCCATAATGCCGGAGACCGGCTTGTAGTCTTCGTAAATTTCTTCTTCCAGATTCTTCTGCCTGTCCACGGGATCGCGCCACTCGAACGACTTTTTCACGGGGAGATGTGTTTCCACGTCAAAGAACAACGTCACGCTTTCATCTTTGGAATCGACCAGTGTGACGCGCAAGGCAGGATGCTGCGCCGCAATGGCGTTGCCTTCGAACAGAAGCACGACCGTGGGATCATTGACCCAGGTGCGCAGGATGGTATCGAGCGAGAATTTCCGGCGCCGCAGGTAATCGTCGAGATCTTTCTGCTCGATCGGACGAGCGCCTTTGTAGGTAAGCTCCCATCCTTTATTGCCGACGTAGAGCTCCGCAATGTCGCGCTCTTTGGTGATCTCCACCCGCTCTTTGTCAGGGAACTCCCAGAAGCTCCAGAACAGGCCGCCGCTGCCGGTGGGACGACCGCCATGAAAACCGTATCCGCGCCCTTGCTGCTCGCGATCACGGATGGTGAGGTACGTTTCCCCGCCGAGAGCTTTGATCGCGTCTTCAAGAATCTTTTTGGCCTGAGTCGCGTTCTGCTCCGCCTCTTGATTGACCACTGGCTTAATCGCTGCTGCCCCCGCGGCCTGCGGCGAGGGCGCCGGTGGGGCGGAGTTTACCCCCTGGCCCAGACTATGCGCCCAAGCCAAACACACCAGCACCAGGATGGAGAAAACAACTTTCATTCCGTTTGAGGGATTGAGCTGCACTCAGAATTGTAGCGTTTCTTGTGGATTTGCTGCCTGCGGTTAAACGTGCTCCTCTCTTCGCTTGGATGCAGGAAGTCTCTCAGAAGCAAACTGGGGCGCGGTCTTATGGGCTGAAAAAGGGTCCTAACCCGCCAAAACCGCGCCGCCGTTGACGTTAAAAACTTCGCCCGTGATGAAGCTGGCGTATTCGGTGCACAGAAACAGCACCGGCCCGGCAATCTCCTCCGGCGTACCCACCCGGCCGAGGGGGATATCGCGGCGAATTTCTTCTCCGCTCCGGGGATCGGCGAGAACCTCTGCACTCATCTCCGTGTCCACCCAGCCGGGTGCAACCGAGTTCACATAGATGCCGTAAGGCGCCAGTTCGGTCGAGAGGCCCTTCACCATGCTGATAAGGGCGCCCTTGCTGGCGGAATAATCGCAGTGGAACGCTTCGCCGCGCTGGCCGCTGGTTGAACTGATCAGCACGATGTGTCCCGCTGGGCCGTTGCCCCCAGGCTGCGCCTTCATCTGCGCCACCGCGTGCTTGACCAGGCCGAACACGCCATCGAGGTTCACCGATAGCGTAGATCGCCATTGCTCGTCCGTCATGCGATCGATGGGAACGTCCTCGACCGGCCATACGCCGTGGTTGGCGACCAGAATATCGAGCCGTCCGAAATGCTTCACGGTTTCGGCGATGAGTCCGCGAGCAGCCTCGGGATGGTTGAGGTCGCAGGAGATTGGATGCGCCCCGCATTCTTTGGCTAAAGCTTCTGCCTGCGCCTGGGCGCTGCGATAACTAAAAGCTACTTTTGCGCCTGCGGCAGCGAACAGACGGACCGTCGCGGCGCCGATGCCGCGCGAGCCGCCAGAGATCAGCGCGACCTTGCCAGAGAGAGACAGGGGAATGGACATAGCTGACTAGTGTCCCGATTCCGTGTCGCGATTGCAAGCCGGGGGTGAGTTCTCTCTGTTCTCCGCAGTTCTTCTCGGCGTCCTCTGCGTTTAAGAAAAACACTTAATCGCAGGGAGCGCTGACTATCAATAGACACCGCAGGGAAGATCAGGACCTATGCTCCAACCCGGGATTTTTTCTGCCAGTAGTGGAAGAACGGAATCCCCAGAAGAATGACCGCGAGTCCCACCGAGGAGCGCACCGGCCGGTCAATCCACAGGTTCACGGTCAACGCCAACGCCGCAATCAAAAAAATGACCGGCGTCCACGGATATCCCCACGCTCGATACGGCCGCACGAACTCGGGCTGTTTGCGGCGCAGGCGCAAGACCGCAATCGCCGTGAGGGCAAAGAAAATCCATACCGCGAAGACGAACAATGAATAGAGCTCTTCGAACGTTCCGGTTAGGGCAAGAATCGTGGCGACGGCCCCCAGAAAAACCAGCGAGCCGCTGGGCGTGTGGAATGTCGGATGAATCCGTTCCGCGAAGCGGAAGAAAACGCCGTCGCGTGCCATCGCGTAGGGAATCCGCGCCCCCGTCATGATCACGACGTGAAGGGCTCCCAGCGCCGAGAGCGCCATAGCGACTGTGAGCCAGCCTGCTCCACGCGAGCCCGCGAAGGTTTGCACCACATCCGAGGCGACGTGCGCCGAAGCCGCCACCTGCGCGAACGGCAGCACGTAAAAATACACGACGTTCGCAGCCACGTAGAGACCTCCAACCGTGAGCAGTCCCAGCAGAATGGCGCGCGGAATATTTTTCTGGGGGTCGAGGATTTCTTCACCTAGATCGCCCAGATCGTTGAAGCCGTTATACGCCCACATGGTCGGAACCAGCGCCGTGAGCAGGGCAGCAATGGTCCCCCAACTCAGAGGAGCCGCCGTGCTCGCGGCTGCGATGCTGGTTTTTCTTGCCCACAGCACGCCTCCCGCAATGATGATCAGGATGGCCAGCATCTTCAGCGAGGTCACCAGCACCTGAATGTCGCCATTGATCTGCACGCTGAAATAGTTCAATGCCGTCGCCAGCACGACCACCAGGGCCGCGATGAGCTGAGAGGTGTTGAAAGTGAACTCGTAGCTCGCGACATGCCCGGAAAACAAGGGCGTCGCCACCGCCGGAAACAGGAATGCCAAAAATCGCACGAACCCTGCAGCCAGCGCGGCCATCGCCACCGGACGCTCCAGCCACGAACTCATCCAGCCGAAAAGAAATCCCCACATCGGCCCCAGCCCGCGGCCCAGGTAAACGTAAGGCCCTCCCGCTTTCGGAAATGCCGCCCCCAGTTCGGCATAACAAAACGCGCCGAGAAGCACGATCAGCAATCCCAGGATCCATGCGGAAACCACGAGCCTCACCGAGCCCACCGCGCGCGCCATATCGCTTGAGACCAGGAAGACGCCGGTGCCGATCGTGTCTCCGATGACGATCGCGGTGGCCGACCACACGCCCAGGCCGCGAACCAGGTGCGACTGTTCGGAATGCTCAGTCCGTGGAGCGCTCATGGAAAAGGGAATTCAGAGCCTACTCTGGGCCGCGCATACGGTCAATACGCGATGAGCCTTGCATCTGCGTGCGGACGTGGCATTGAACCGCCGCTCCGCGCTATGATCGAAGCCGTCTATATCACAGAAATCTATGTCACAGAAATCCATGCTGACGGAATTTCCCTGGGATAGCCGCTACGCCGTCTCCGGAATGGAAGAGGTCTTGACTCCCGCCCTCGTCGTTTATCCGGATGCCGTCGCCTCCAACATTGCCCAGACCCTGCGTTTGCTCGGCGGTGATGCCGATCGCTGGCGGGTTCACATTAAGACGGCCAAGCTGGCCTACACCTTGCGCATGCTCGTCGAGCGTGGGGTCAAGAATTTCAAGTGCGCCACTACGCTGGAATTGCTCACGGCATGTCAGAGCGGCGCCGAGGATGTGCTGGTGGCCTATCCCGTCATGGCGGCCAATGCGCGCCGGGTACGCGAGATTGCGGACCAGCATCGCGCCCTCCGCATTTCTGTGCTCGCCGAAAATGAGGACCAAGTCCGCCAATGGCGCGGCAGCCGCGTGGGAATTTTTATCGACGTCAATCCCGGCATGAATCGAACCGGCGTGGAACAGAGCGACCGCGAGAAAGTACTCGCGCTGGCCAAGGCCATTGGAAATGCAGGCGTGGAATTTCGCGGATTGCACTACTACGACGGGCAGTACGGCGCGTTCGATGAGCACGAGCGCACGGCCGCGGCCCATGCCGGCTACGGCCGTCTGCTCGGACTCGTTGGCGAATTAGAGCGCAGCGGCATTCGCGTGCCCGAAGTCGTTACCGCGGGGACGCCGACCTTTCCTGCCTCGCTCGCCTATCCAGGTTTTCGGCAGGCCAGCTTTATCCACCGCTGCTCGCCGGGAACCGTGATTTATCACGATGCCACGAGCCTCGCCCAACTGCCGCAGGAGTATGGCTACATGCCGGGCGTGCTGGTGGTGACCCGTGTGGTTAGCCACCCGCATGAGGGAATCCTGACCTGCGATGCCGGGCACAAAGCCGTCTCTGCCGACGCCGGGGTGCCAACCTGCGTGGTGCTCGGGCATCCGGAGCTTACCCCGCTTGGGCCCAGCGAAGAACATCTGCCGATGAAGTCGGCGAAGCTTCCCGGCCCTGTTGTCGGAGAGGTGCTCTATTTGCTCCCCCGCCACGTTTGTCCCACGGTGAACAATTTCGATTGCGCTCTGCGGGTACGCAGCGGCCGGATCGAGGCCGTCGAGAGAGTTTCCGCCCGGGGACGCGAGGAGCCGCTACTGCCTCATCTATCGCCGGCGCACTCTCTTGTTTGATCTGGACTTTTTCGGGCGCTTCCGCGCTTTGCGTTTTCCCACCAGATAAGCGATGCAATCGATCTCGATCAGCATGCCGGGAGCGTGACCGAGGTCGCTCCCCACCGTCGTGCGCACGGGATAGGGCTGCGAGAAGCGCCGGGCGTAGACGGCGTTGTAGCGGGCGAACAGGCTGGTATCGCTGAGATGGACCGTGACCTTGACCACGTCGCTCAGCGCAGCGCCGTCGGCCTCGAGTATGGCGGAGATGTTGTCGATCGTCTGCTCGGTTTGCTGTTCGATCGTGTCGCCGGCCATCGCACCGCTGGCCGGGTCAATCGGTCCGGTTCCGGTGACGAAGAGAAAGTCTCCGGCCCGCCACCCCTGCGAATAAGCCCCCTGCGGGGGCGCGCCTTTCTTGCTTTGGATTACGTACTTGGCCATGATGTTCTCGTTCTTTCCCGGCTTCGACACAAATCGCGCGGGTTATCCGCCTGAACTCGACGACGTGCGCTCCGACTTCAGGCCGCGCAGCAGCAGGCGGACCAGCATCCCATCGAAGCGCGTGCCGCTCATTTTCGACAGTTCGTCCAGCGCCTGCTCCGGTGTGCGTGCCGAGGAAAATGATTGTTCGGTCACCATGTTGGCGTAGGCGTCGGTCAAGCCGATAATCCGCGCCCACAGCGGAATCTGCTCGCCCCGCAGGCCGTCAGGATAACCCGAACCGTCAAAGCGCTGATGATGGTGCTCGATGGCCTCGCGCATCATGTCAGCGTGCGGAATCACCCCGACAATCTCCGCTCCCACGTGGGCATGCATCCGGACCTGAAAAAATTCATCATCGCTTAGCGGGCCGGGCTTGTTGAGGATATGCTCGGGAACAAAGATCTTTCCCACATCGTGCACGCGGGCCGCATAGACCAGGTCGGCGGTTTCTTCCGCCGACAATCCCAGCGCGCGCGCAATCACTTCGCTATAGCGGGCGACCAGGTCGCCATGGCCGGCAGTCTGCAACTCGCGCGATTCAGCGGCTCGGCTGAGAGATTCGATCGCTTCTTTGAGCAGCGCGGTGTTGCAGTCCTCAGGGCCGCCGCAGAGCTTGAACAGAGTCGAGGTCAACTCTTCCAGTTGCTCCGGGCCGGTACGCTCGCGCTGCAGAAACCCTTCGATATACGCCGAAATCTGCTGGCGCTGGCGGGCAAACTCCTGGCCTTCGACAAATTCCTGCGCCGTCGAAACCATGTTCCCTCCGGACCGCTTGGAAACGTACATGCCCGCATCGGCCACGCGAATGATGTCTTCGATGGAGAAGCCGTGCATGGGAAAACTGGCCACGCCGAAGCTGCCGGTGATGCTGTGCTCGCTGAGCATGGGATCGCCCGCGAGCCACTGGCGCAGCCGCTCGGCCAGCACCTGAGCCTGTTCCGCGCCGGTCTCCGGCATGAGCACGATGAATTCGTCGCCGCCATAGCGGGCGACCACGTTCGACTGCCGCGATTTCTGCTCCAGCAGACGCCCCACCCGCGCCAGCACCAGGTCGCCTTCGAAGTGCCCCATGGTGTCGTTGACCTGCTTGAATTTGTCCAAATCGATGAGCACTACCGAGAAAGGACGCCCGGATCGCGAGGCCCGCTTCCATTCCGCCGACAACGCCTCCCAGAAAAAGCGGCGCGTCTTGATTCCCGTCAGCCCGTCGGTGATCGACTGCCGTTGCAGCTTCTGGAAGACGAACGCGTTGTGCAGCGCGGTCGCCAGCAGGTCGGCCAGCGTGTTGAGAATCAGCACGTCCTGGGGCGAAAACGCATTCTCGTTGCGGCTTTCGATGTTGAGCACCCCTAACAGCGATTCCCCGTAGGTGATGGGAATGCACAGGACGGCGCGCGCGTCCGGCAAGATTCCGCTCAGATTGCCGGGCAAGGCATTTTGCACCAGGGCGCGTTCTCCGGTGCGTGCCACCCGGCCCAGAATGCCGCTGCCCAGGGCAATTCGCCTCCCGGTGGCATGCGCGGTCGCCCCGGCTTCCGCCTTGATTTCGACTTCTTTCGTTCCGTAGTCCAGCAGGCCGATGCCGATGTGATCGAAGCTGAAGTTCTTTTGAATCTCCCCGGCGATCTGGCCGAGCATGTGCACCGGATCGTCGCTGGAAATTGCGGTGCGCGAAACGTTATTCAGGAATGCCAGCTGCCGCGAACGCCGCTGCTCCTCGGCGAACAGCCGCGCATTTTCCACCGCGACCGAGACCTGTCCCGCCGCCGTGACCAGTACGTCCAGATCGCGCTGCTCGAAAACATATTCGCGCTCAGGATTCATGGCCACCATGATGCCCGATGCCCTGTTGCCCAAGAAAATCGGCGCGGCAATCAAACACTTGGCGGGACGCTTCGGCACATGCGTGATGCCCAGCTTCTTCCGCGCCGACTCCAGGTCCGAACGGATCAGCAAAGGTTCCCCAGTGCGAATGACGTATTCGGTGAAGGCATTGCGAATTTCCCGGGTGCGCTTGGGCAGCACGCGGTTGTCGCGAACCTCAAGCTCGAAGCGGATCTCGTCGGCTTCCTGAAAAGCGATGTAGAAGTGGCTCGTGTCGAAGATCTGTCCCAGTTCGACCTGAATCGTGCGCAGGATCTCGTCCTGATTCAGACGGGAGCTGATCGCCTTGCCGATGTCGGTGAGGAGTTCATATTCTTTGGTCCGCCGGTGCGCATCATGCGTGACCACGTAATTTTCCAGGGTCAGGCCAAGCTGCAGGGCCAGGCCCACCATCAGCCGCGGGCCTGAGGTGCCGAAGGCTCTGCGCTCCACGTGCGGAAACAGGATCACTCCAAAATTGTGCTCTCGCGTCTGCAGGTTCACCGCGGTTAAATGACGAACGTTGGCTTCCATGAGAATTCGCTTGAACTCCGCGAACGTTCCCGGGTGACCCACGGCCAGGGGTTCGCTCATGTGCGCCAGGTCGTGCACGGTGAAAATGCCGCTGTTGCGGTAGGCCAGCTGGCTGATGTAGTCGGCGGCCCCGCTTCGCTCCAGAGCCTGCAGAAAACCCTCTGAAAAACTGTGCTGCACCGAGGGCAGAAGGGTGCGCCAGCGTTCGCCAATCATGATTGCGGCACTGTCCATCGGCAAAGCGGTGCGCAGGCGCTCCAGCGCTGCTTGCATGTTCGGCTTCAGATCCTCGGCAAAAAGCAGCTTGCCGGGATCCACCCCCAGAGTCGAAAGCGCAAGCGTATTCTCTTGCACGGCGTTGCGCTGGTTCTCAAATAGCACCATGACCATGGCGATGCCCAACAGCATCTGCGGCACCGGCCCGAACAACCGGCTGGCGCTGCCGAACATTTCCATCCACGGATTCTGGATTTGCCCCACTCCCAGCAGGACTCCCCACAGCGCCAGGGCAAACGCCAGCACCTGGAAGGCGAGCGATCCCCGCTTGTGCCCGTTCACATAGAAGACGGCGGAGCAGTACAGCAAAATCGCAGCGAGTCCCAGGCCGAGCCGGACGGCGGGTTCCGCGTCGGGCCGGAACATCCCATTGACGATGTGTCCGCGCAACGTAAGTAGCGCCAGGATCACCCCCAAGGCTCCCACCGCCGCGTCATACCAACGGAACTGCGATGGTCCGCGCATCAGGCGCGTTGACACAAAGATGCACAGCGCCATCGCCACCAGAAAAAGTTGGCTGATGAAGAAGGCGAGGGAAGAGGACGGAAAAGTATCCAGAACGTAGTGCAGCGAGTATGCGGCCCAGGCCAGTTGCCAAGCCCGGAAGTAGGGCTGCCGGCTCTGTTCGTGGAGATAGGTAAAAACCAGGAACAGTAAGACCGATACGAATCCCGGAACTAACACCGCTGTGATGACCACACTGTTCATAGGGTCGAAGGCAGCTCAGGCCCAGCTTGCTGGCTCACTTTCGGCGGGAAGCACTCGTTCAATGCTTTCATACCGGAGCCTGAAAGTTCAACAGGATTTAAGTACATTCCTCCAGTTCGAGATCTTATGAAATCAGGAGGCTGCATACCGTTCGGATCCGGCTGGCTTGACGGCTCTTTTTGCCGACCCGTACCATCGAAAGTTCGACCTGACCTATGCCTGAAGCCACCTCTTCCGCGGATAAACCACGCGTCCGATTTGCGCCCTCGCCCACCGGATTCCTTCACGTAGGCAGCGCCCGCACCTTCATTTTCAACTGGTTATATGCGCGCCACACCGGCGGGACCATGATTTTGCGTCTCGATGACACCGACGTAGAGCGCAATACCGATGCCTCGGTGACCTCCATTTTTGAGGGCCTCAAGTGGCTAGCACTCGACTGGGACGAGGAATATAAACAGTCCAACCGTGGCGCGCTCCACCGCCAAATGGCCGAGACCATTTTTCAGAAGGGGCTTGCCTATCGTGACTTCACTCCGGCGCATGCCGGTGACAGCGAAAAGTCCGGAGCGCAAGGCACCTGGCTGTTCAATCCCGGAGTGCGCGAGATGTCGCGGCAAGAGAGCGATCGCCGCGCCGTCGCCGGAGAGCCGTTCGCTCTCCGCTTCCGCGTCCCCCGCGGAGACGAGAGCATGTGGGGACAGCCGCCCTCGGCTGTCCGATTTGCCGAAGGCAAATTGTGCGTCCACTTCGATGACGCGGTTTACGGGAAACAGGTAAAGGCTACCGCCGATATCGAAGACTTCGCCCTGCTGCGCTCCGATGGCATGCCCACCTATCACCTGGCCTCATGCGCCGACGATGCCGATCTCCGCATCAGCCACATCATTCGCGGCCAGGACCATCTCTCGAACACGTTCAAGCACGTGCTGATTTTCGAGGCGGCCGGCTACACTCCGCCGCAGTTCGCGCACCTGCCGCTGCTGGTCGCGCCAGACGGAACCAAGTTGTCCAAGCGCCGCCACGGACCGGTCGTCAGCGTGACCACCTACCGTGACGCCGGATTTCTGCCCCAAGCGTTCATCAATTTTCTGTGCCTCCTAGGCTGGTCGCCGAAGAACGATCGCGAGCAGATGAGCCTTCTGGAACTGACCGACGCCTTCTCGCTCGAAGGCATCAACCGCGCCAACGCGGTGGTGAATTTTAAAGAGCCAGCCACTACCCAGGAGGAAACATTCGATCCCAAAGCCGTGTGGCTGAATGCCGAAACCATTCGCGGCTTGCCTGTCGAGGATCTCAGCCAGCGCCTGCTGCCCATCGTTCGCGAAGCCGGATTCAACATCAGTCCGGAAAAGATGTTGCAGATCACCCCGCTGATTCGCGAGCGCATTAAGCTCCTGTGCGACGTGCTCACCGCGGCTGATTTTTTCTTTGTCAATCAACTGCCGCCCTACGATCCCGCCGAATTGATCCCGCAAAAGGGCGACTCGGCTATGGCGCTGAAGGTTTTGCAAAAGGCGCAAGCCATTCTGCCCAAGGTGGACTTTCAACACGATCCTTTGGATCAGGCTCTACGAGCAGCCGCACTAGAACTCGGCATCAAGGCCGGGCAGATGTTTCAGCCCATCCGCGTCGCCGTCTGTGGCCGGAAGAATGCCCCACCGCTGTTTGAGACCCTGGCAGTCTTAGGCAAG
>DASYYT010000055.1:0-4391 GCA_035949755.1 Candidatus Sulfotelmatobacter sp. | reverse complement strand
GGGGCGGTAACCGGCAAGCGGGCGGTAACCGTGGTGCCGTCGGCATGGGAGCGAATTTCGAAGCGTCCATTCAGCTGCCGCACGCGTTCCTGCATTCCCTGGATACCAACCCCCGATCGCGACTTCTGAGAAGAACCATTGTTGGGAGCGGGCATTCCTTTGCCGTAGTCGCGAACTTCCAGAGTGATGTCGTCGGCAGAGCGCCGGATATAGATCTCGGCGCGATTGCTGCCGGAGTGGCGGTGGATGTTGGTGAGCGATTCCTGGACGATGCGGAATAAGGCGGTTTCCATATCCGCAGGAAGGCGGCCGAGGTCGGGAGGAACTTCGATGCGGATGTCAATCCGGCTGCGCTCGGCGAAGCCCTCGACATACCAGCGAAGGGCGGAAGGCAGTCCGAGTTCATCCAGCAGCGGCGGATGCAGCAGGTAAGAGACGGTGCGCAATTCCTGGGAAAGTTGCTGAATCAGGTTGAGGCTTTCGCCGATGCCGGCCGCGAGTTCCGCGCTGACTTTTTCGGCCTCGCTTTTCATAGGCGTGAGCTGCATCTGCACGGCGGCGACCAGTTGTCCGGCGCTGTCGTGGAGTTCACGGGCGATGCGGCGGCGCTCGGCATCCTGGGTCTGCAGCAGCTTGCCGCTGAGTTCGCGAACCCGTGATACCTCTTCGACCTGCTTGCGATCGGTGATGTCGGTGTGCGTGCCGATCATGCGGATGGGATGGCCGTCGGCATCGCGGACCATGCGTCCGTGCGAAAGGATCCAGCGGATTTCGCCGTCGGGGCGAATGGTGCGGAACTCGAACTGGAACTTGTCTGTCCCATTCATGGCGCGTTCGAATTCGTGCGTGAGCCGCTGGCCGTCCTCGGGATGAAACAGTGCGTGCCACTCTTCCGCGGTAATGTATTCGCCGGCAGGATTGAAGGCGTAGATTGCGGCCAATTGATCGTTCCAGATTCCGCGCCGCTCCACGACATCCCAATCGAACATGGCGGTTCGAGAAGACTCGAGTGCAAGCGTGAGCTGCGCGCGGCTTTCCCTAAGGTCGTCTTCGATCCGTTTGCGTTCGGTAATGTCGCGGGCGATCTTGGACGCGCCAATGACGCGGCCTTTGGAGTCGCGAATCGGAGAGATCGTGAGCGAGACATCGAGGCGCTTGCCGGATTTAGTTACGCGCACGGTCTCGAAGTGCTCGATGCGCTCGCCCCGGCGCAGCCGTTGAAGAATTGTCACTTCTTCCGACTGTAGTTCGGCAGGGATCAGCATGGTGATAGGACGGCCGATGCTTTCTTCGGCGCTGAAGCCAAACAAACGGGCGGCGCCGGCATTCCAACTGGTGATAATGCCGTTGAGGTTCTTGGAAATGATGGCGTCGTCTGAAGAAGCCACGATCGCGGCCAGTCGGGCCTGGGCCTCTTCGGCCTGCCGGCGCTGGGTGATCTCTTCAACCACCGAAATGAAATGTTTCAACTTTCCATTTCTGTCGCGCGGTCCCGATACCGTCAAATTGACCCAGACCGGCGACTTATCTTTGCGAATATAGCGCTTTTCCATGGAAAAGCTGGACAGCTCGCCGCTGAGAAGCTTTGCCGTCTCGGCAAGATCGGCGGGAAGGTCATCGGGATGCGTGATTTCCTGGAAAGTGAGCTGCAAAAGCTCTTTCTCACTGTAACCGACGATTTCGCAAAGCTTTTTATTGACGCGAAGCCATCGGCCTTCCGGGCTGACGTGCGCAACGCCCAACGCCGCCAGTTCGAAGGTGGAACGATAAAGCTCTTCGCTCTCCAGAAGCGCCTGCTCCAGCGCGGCGCTGCGTTCCACGATCTCCTGCACATCGGTCGGGGGCACTATTTCTGAGATAGCCGGATCTACGAAGAGCTCGCCGCGGGACACTTTTTCGAGAGCCTCCCACAAATTGTTTCCAGCGGATGACTTGACGACGTAGCCGCGGGCTCCGGCCTTGAACGCCTGGCGCACCATCTCGGGCGAGTCATGCTGGCTGAGAACCAGAATCTCGCAGGACGGAAGAAGGGTGCGGATGGTGCGAGTGGCCTCAAGGCCACTGAGCGTAGGCATGCTGACGTCCATGACGATCACGTCAGGCCGCAAATCAATGGCTTTTTCGATCGCTTCCTTGCCCTGAGCTGCCTCGCCACAAATCACACATTCGGGTTGTGTGAGCAGGAGGGACGTTAAACCGCGCCGAACCACTTCATGATCATCGACTACCAGGACCCGCAAAGGCCATCCTCACAGGGTGAAAATGTAAAAAATCCGAATCGAGAGCATGATCTCGACGTGCCGGGACATCGCCGGGACCGTGCGCGCTGCATAATGACGCGCACAAGATTTATGGTAGTGGGGATACGACGCCACGTCGAATACAGGGAATCCTGTAGTGCCTCAGCACCGTGGTGCCGGCCAAATCGCTTGGGAGCGTAAACTTGCGGTGCCGGACAGTTGCAGGAAACCTCTTCTTGTCATTGGCATGCGGCTCCAGAATTCCACGCCCATTCGGCCTATCTCATACCCACCAATCGCGAACCGCAGGTTGGATATAATGCGGGAACCAGAGAATCTCCTGTATTGACCGTGTCGCAACCTCTTTCCAGGCTCGTTTATCCCGTGATCGTGGCGCTGCTCGCGGGGACAGTTGCGTCTGCGGCGTCTGCGGCGTCTGCGGCCCAGACTGCCAACAAACCCATAACTGCATCGGCGGCGCAGGTTGCGCTGGAGCGCGGCCAGCAGGCGCTCAAGAAGGGAGATATCAATCGGGCGCGAGAGGAGTTTTCCAGGGCGGCCCGGATTGCGCCCAACAATGCCGAGGCCCAGGGAGCGCTCGGTTGGGTGCTGGCCCAGCAGGGAGAAGTGGATGAAGCCCTCAGGCATCTGCGGACGGCGCTGAAAATAAGGCCGGCATTCGTGGAAGCGCGGTTAACGCTGGCCGGGGTGCTGTCGGGCCAAGGCAAGCTCGCCGAGGCCGAGCAGGAGGCGCGCACGGCGGTAAAAATGGCGCCGCAGAATGCCGAAGCGCATCGCATGCTGGCCCGAATTCTGAGCCAGGGGCAGAGCGAAGATGCTTTATCGGAAATGCGGCGCGCGGTGGAACTGGCTCCCGAGCGCGCCGATCTGCTCGACGAATTGGGAACGATTCTGGCGCAGAGAAATCAGTTTCCCCAAGCGGCCGGCGCTTTTCAGGATGCGCTGAAAATGCAGCCGAATCTGGAGTCAGCGCATTTTCATCTGGGTGCGGTGCGGTTGCAGCAGCAACGCTTCGACGAAGCGGAGAGGGAGCTGGAAAAAGCGGTGCAGTTAGCGCCGCAGGATGCAGCCGCGCACTACTATCTGGCCAAGACGCTCACCGCGCAATCGAAAAATGCCGAAGCTCTGCAGGAATTGCGCAAGAGCGCGGCGCTCACACCAGATCGGTTTGAGCTGCAGGTTGAACTCGGAATCGCCAGCCAGCGGGCGGGGGATATCGAGGCGGCTGTGGCGGCGTTCGATGGGGCGGTGAAGCTTCATCCTGATGACGCGGAAGCGTACAACGATCTGGGGCTGGCGCTACTGCAGAAGGGAGATGCTGAAGGAGCGATCCCGAAATTCCAGAAGGCGACGGAATTGCATCCGAAAGATGGGGCGCTCCGCGGGAACCTGGCCATTGCCTATCTGCAACTGGCGAATTTCGACGCTGCCGTGACCGAACTGGACGCGGCGCTGAAGCTGGCCCCGGAGAGTGCGTCGCTGCACTACAACCTGGGACTGGCGTACAAGCTGAAGGATCAGCTCGACAAAGCGGTTCCGGAATTTGAGAATGCGATCCGGCTGCAACCCGATTTAGCGGACGCGCACTACACGCTGGGAATTTTGTACTGGCAGCGGGGCGAATTCGATCAGGCGACGGCGGAGATGCAGAAGGCGCTGCAAGCGAAGCCGGATTACGCCGAGGCGCACTACACGCTGGGCACCGTCTATAAGCAGGAGGGGAAACTGCCGGAAGCCGCGGCAGAGTTGAAAGAGGCGATCCGGTTGCAGCCGGATTTTGCGGGAGCGCACACGACGCTGGCCGCAGTGCTGCGGCAGTTGGGCGATGCGGAGGGTGCGGCCGCGGAGGCGAAAGAGGGCGCGCGCATCGTAGCTTCCACCAATAATCTGCAGGCGGCGAAGATCTCAACCAATTCCGGCAAAAGATTGCTGGCGGCGGGAGATCTGGATGGGGCGATTTCGCAGTTTCAATCGGCCATTCATTCCGAGCCGAATTATGCGGTGGCCCATTATGAGCTTGGTCTGGCCCTGCAGCAGAGCGGGAAGAAGGATGAAGCCAAGCAGGAATTTCAGAAGGCGGCGGATCTGGATCCGCATATGCCCGGGCCGGTCAGATAGGGCTCGCTGCTG
>DASYYT010000054.1:0-17351 GCA_035949755.1 Candidatus Sulfotelmatobacter sp. | reverse complement strand
GCCCAGCACGTACTTGATGACTTCATACAGCACTTCCGGCTTCACCGGCTTCTGTACGAAATGGCGTGCTCCCCGCTGCAGCGCGGCCACAATGTTTTCCTGGTAGCCCACCGAGGAAACCATCACGATGCGCGCTTCGGGGTGCTGTTGAACGATCCGTTCGGCCGCCTCGATTCCTTCCATCTGCGGCATGGTGATGTCCATGAGCACGATGTCAGGATGCGTCCGGTCGAACTCGCTGATGGCAGTCAAGCCGTCCCCGGCTTCAGCCGCCACCTGCCCGCCGAATGTTTCGATCATGCGGGCCAGGTTCTTTCTGGCAAACACGGAGTCGTCCACGATCAAATAGCGGACAGGCTGCCCGTCTTTGCTGCGCTTTACTGGTGCAAACTGCTCCATACAGACCTCCCCTTTCTACTGCTTATCATGGCCGGGGGCCGCGAGCCAGATCACCCTGGTCACAGCTTCCCGTTCCCAATCTCAGTTTCCGGCGCGCACTGCCCGGGATCCCTTCTCGCCGGTGCCGCGCCCGCAAATGGCCTGCAGCGTCGCGCCCATAATGTCCAGCCCCACCACACGAACGGCGTAGCCGCGCTCGATCGCCGCCTTCGGCATGCCATAGACCACGCACGATTCCTCGCTCTGCGCGATCGTCATGCCGCCATCTTTCTTAATGGCTCCTAATCCTTCCGCCCCGTCGTCACCCATCCCCGTCATCAGCACCCCGACGGCGTTCGCCTTGTACTCCTCGGCAACGCTACGCAGTAATACATCGGCACTGGGACGATGTCCGTTGACCCGGGGCTCGTCACTGAGCACCACAATGTCGCCCAGCGGCAAGCGCTTCACCTTCATATGCCGGCTGCCGGGGCAGATCAGCACGCGCCCAGGCTGCAGCACGTCTCCCGACTGCGCTTCCTTGACCCGCAATGGGCAGACTTCGTCGAGCCGCCGCGCAAACATCTCGGTAAATCCCTCCGGCATGTGCTGCACGACGGTGATGGCGGCCGGGAAATCCCCCGGCAGCTGCGAAAGCACATATTCCAGCGCCTGCGGCCCGCCCGTGGACACTCCGATAGCAACCACCTTGTTCGGCGCGCCCGAGGCCGCCGGCGCCTTCTGCGGCTTGGCCGGAGCCCCCGGCAAAATCCGCGGCTTCAGCTTGCAGTCGGCCGCCGCCTTTATCTTGGCGATCAACTCCCGCGACACCTCCGCCAGATGCGCCCCAGGATCTTTCGGCTTGGGAACAAAGTCGAACGCTCCCAATCCCAGCGCCTTCATGGTGACGGTAGCGCCTTCCGTGCTGTGGGAGCTGAATACGATCACCGGCACCGGCTGCCGCCGCATGATTTCTTTCAGCGTTTCGATCCCGTTCATCCCGGGCATTTCCAGATCGAGCGTCACCACGCTGGGCCGCAGCTCTTCGATTTTTTTCAGGCAGAACGATCCATCCATCGCCGTCCCGACCACTTCGATGGATTCATCGCCCGCCAGCATCTGCGGGATCAGCTTGCGCATGAGCGCCGAATCGTCCACCACTAAGACGCGCACCGGGTTCTTCATGCCTGCCCTCCTGCCGTCGGAGTCAGCGCCAGCCGCACGCGGTCGGTTTGCGTCAGCAACAGCCCGGAATTCGCCCGTCCCATCTCCTGCGGCCGCAGCCGGGCCACGTGCTCGACCACCGCTGGAAGATTCAATATCAGCACGACCCGCCCGTCTCCCAGGATCGAGGCGCCCGAAACCAGATCGGTCGAGAATGTCTGGTCATCCAACGCCTTGATTACCAGTTCTTCTTCCCCCTCCAGTGCATCCACAATCAATCCGTACTTCCTCTCTGCCACAGTTATGACCAGCACGAACAATTTTGACTTGCGGTCTCCGTCGGCTGCCGGGCGCCCCAGGCGCAACAGCGGCAGCACCTGGTTGCGCAACTGCAGAACCTCGTAGTTGTCTACCTGATGAACTTCCCCCTCAACCGTGCGCGCGATTTCCAGCACCGCATTCAAAGGAATCGCGTACAGCCGCTGCTCCACCCAGAACAGCAGGGCCTTGATGATGGCCAGCGTCAGCGGCAGCTTCAGCCGGAAGGTCGTGCCCTCGCCCAGCCGCGTTTCCAGGCTGACCGACGCCTTCAGGCGGTGCAGCACGCTCTGCACTACGTCCATGCCGACGCCGCGACCGGAAACCTCAGTCACCTGCTCGGCCGTGCTGAACCCGGGCCGGAAAATGAAGTTGAGGACTTCTGCCTCAGTCATCTTCGACGTTTCTTCCGCTGTCGTCAGGCCCAGTTCCATGGCTTTGGCGCGAATTTTCTGCGCATCGATGCCCCGGCCGTCATCGCGCACTTCCACCACAACTTGATTCCCCTGGTGGTACGCGTTCAGGTGAACCACTCCCTGCGGCGCCTTGCCCAGTTTCTTACGCTCTTCCGGCGACTCAATTCCGTGGCTGATCGCATTGCGCACCAGATGCGTCAGCGGCTCGGCGATCGCGTCCAGAATTCCTTTGTCCAGATCGGTCTCCTGCCCGCTCAGCGCCAGTTCTACTTCGCGCCCGCACTGCCGCGAAACGTCGCGCACCATGCGCGGAAAGCGCCGGAACAACTGCTCCACCGGCACCATGCGAATCTTCATCACCGAGCGCTGCAGGTCGTTGAGCACGCGCGCCTGGAACGCCATCGCGTCGGCAAACTTTCCCCGCAGCAGCTCTTTCGGATAGCGTTTCGAGAACTCGCTGAGCGCCTGCTGCAACATGGACTTGCCGATGATCAGCTCGCCCACCAGGTTCAGCACGCTGTCGATGCGTCCCGCGTCCACCCGCAGGATGTTTTCCATCGCGCTGTGCACCGAGGCTTCCGGGGTAATCGCCTGTGCGGGCACTGCATCCTCGGCGGTTTGTTCCTGCGTTTCCGGCAGCGCCGCGAACGGCTCCGCAGCCGGAATCTGTGCGCCCGGAGCGGTTGCCGCCAGCAGCAACTCCACCGTGACTTCTTCGGCGATGGTGGGAATCTTGCACTTGGCCGCGATCTGCTCTGCCGTCTGCACGCTGGCCAGCACAAACTCCACCTGCTTGCCGGCTACCGCCGATTTCGCGTCCGGCCGCACTGCCAGCACCGGGCCCATGCTCGACACCGCATTCTGGATCAGCTGCCGTCCCGCGATCGGCATGGCGCAGTGCGGATCGATCTTTACCACCACGTGCAGCACGTCCTGCCCGCTGGCCTGCGCCTGCGTCATGGCCAGCTTCTCGTACTCTGTCCAGTCCGACACCGCCTTGACCGGCGATTTGCTTTTTTTGCGGCGTGATTTCTTGGCCGCCGGAGTCGAAGTCAGCTCTTCAATCTGCTTGCTCAGCTTCCTGGTGGAAGGCAGCTTGCCGCCTTTGCGGTACGCGGCAATCATCTCGGCAAAAATGTCGGCGGCCGCGAATGCAATTTCCGCCACCGCGGAATGCGCCACCGTTCCTTCCAGCGACAGCGCGTCTTCGAACTGGTGCGCCAGTTCGCTCAGCTCACGCAAGCCGCAGGCCGCCGAGTCTCCCTTCAGCGTATGCACCGTGCGCCGGACGCTGCGCACGATCTCCTCGTCGCCGGGGGTCTTCTCCAGCTTCAGCGCCTGCTCGTTCAGCGCCTGCAGCAATTCCTGCGAGGTCTCGTAAAACAGATCCCGCAGTTCGGCCCCGCGTTCATCGGGGGAATTCGTCATCTCTACTCCCTCACCTCAACCCGCTGGTATGCCGTGCCGCTGTCCTTGTGCACCATCTGGAATTTCTTGGTCAGCCCCAGCAAGCTCTCGGCATGGCCCACAAACAGGTATCCGTTGGCGTTCAAGCAGCGGTAGAACTTTTCGATCAGCCGCTTCTGCTCGGCTTCATCGAAGTACATCATCACGTTGCGGCAGAAGATCACATCGTTGCGCTGCGGCAGATATTCCGTCTTCAGATTGTGAAAGTCGAAGTGCACCAGTTCTTTCACCGGCTTCTTGATGGCGTAGCGCTCGCCCACTTTATCGAAGTAGCGCAGCCGGTAGCCGTAATCCACCGTCGACATCTGGTGCTCGCTGTACATCGCCTCCTGGCCGTGCCGCAGCACCGAGTAGCTGATGTCGGAAGCCAGAATTTCCACCCGCCACGGGGGCGGAATCAGCGGCTTGGGCAGCGGCAACTCCAGGGGCAGCGGATTCCGCAGGTAGTAGTACGCCAGCGCATCGGTGAGCAGCATCGCCAGCGTGTACGCTTCCTGCCCCGTCGAGCAGCCCGCGCTCCAGATCCGGATCGAGTACTCCCGCCGCGCACTTTTGTGCTTCAGGATCTCTTCCAGGATCGTCTTCTGAAACAAGTCCAGTTGCGCCTTGTGGCGGAAAAAGCTGGTCTCGTTGACCGTGAGATTCTCCAGCAGCTTGGCCAGTTCTTCCTTGCCCGCCGGGCTGATCAGCAGCCGGTAGTAGGCATAGAAAGAGTCGGCGCGGCACTCCTTCAGCCGGCGCAGCAGCCGGTCCTGCAGGAAGTGCGTGCGGCGTTCGTCGAAGTGCATGCCGCACTCCTGGTAGACGAGCGTCTGCAGCAACTTCAGTTCCGCCTCGGTCAGTATGGGAGCTGGTGCCGCTCCGGTTGAGCTCATGCGTTTTCTCGTTCGTTAATCTAGTGGCGAGTGATTAGTGCTCAGTGATCAGTCGCAGCCAGGAATTCGCTGTCCACCGACCACCAGCCACTGACCACCGGCTTCATCTCGCCGCTGCGCCCCGCGCCTCGGCCTTGGCCTTCTTCTCCCCGGGCTCGCTGTTCATCTGCAGGCTGCCCGGCGCCAGCAGCTTGCTCATATCGAGCAGAACTACCAGCCGCCCGCCTACCTTGCCCAGCCCCGTCACACAGTTCAATCCGCCTTCCTGGAACACGGCCGGAGGAGCTTCCACCGCATCAGCGGGAATTTTCAATACTTCCGATGCCGAGTCCACGATCAGCCCGGCCAGCCTGCCCGCATGTTCCACCACCAGAATCCGGTTGTTCTTCTTCACCGTGGCCTGCTTTTCTCCGAAACGCTTGCGCAGGTCCATCACCGACACGATTTTGCCGCGCAGGTTGATCACGCCCTCCAGGTAATCGGGCGCGTCCGGGACAGCCGTGATTTCAGGCACCCGCACGATTTCGTGCAGGGAAGTGATGGGCACGCCGTAAGTCTCGCGGCCCACCTGGAAACCGACGATATGCAGTTCGCGGCTCATAATGTGGCAGGCTCCTGACTTACTGCGCTCCCGCAACCGCGCGGCGCACGTTGCGGCTCTGCGGTTCCGGCGTGGGACGGCTGGCCTCGGCCAGCGCGAACCGGTCAATGAAGTCCAGCAGGCTGCGCGACATCTTCGACATCTGCTCCGACGACGCCGCCAGCTCGGTCGAACTCGACGTGGACTGCTGCACCAGTTCGCGCATCCGCTCCATCGCCTTGACCACTGCCTGCGCTCCTGAAGCCTGCTCTTCCACCGCCGAGTTGATTTCGTGCGTGATTTCGTTCAGCCGCGTGGTGGCCCGGGCGATCTGCGACGAGCCGTGCGACTGTTCGTTGGTGGCCGCGCCGATCTCCTGCGCGAATTTGTAAACCTCGGTCACCACGTTCGAGATCTTCTTTAAAGCTGAATTCAGCTCCGAGCCCAGCTCCAGCCCTTCGTTGACGATGGTGGTCGAACGGTCCATGTTCTCGACCGCCTTGCGCGCTTCCTTCTGAATGCTCTGGATCAGTTCGGAAATTTCCTTGGTGGACTGCGCCGACTTCTCGGCCAGCTTGCGCACTTCGTCGGCGACCACCGCAAATCCCAACCCGTGCTCTCCCGCGCGCGCCGCTTCGATCGCCGCGTTCAAGGCCAGCAGGTTGGTCTGCTCGGCCAGATCGTCGATCACTTCGATGATCTTGCCGATGTCGTCCGCCCGCTGCCCCAGCGCTCCAATGATTTCGCCCGAAGAGTTGATGGTTGTGTTGATGCGGTTCAACCCGTCGGTCGCCTTCTCCATCGTTCCGATGCCGCTGTGCACTTCCTCGCGCGAGCGGTTGGAAATGTCGAGCAGCACCTTGGCCGTATCCGCCACGCGCTGGATCGAGGCCACCATCTGGTCGATCGAAGCCGACGTCTCGCTCACGCTCGACGCCTGCACCTGCGTGCTCTTCACCATGTTCTGCACGTTGACGCTCATCTCGTGCATGGTGCTGGTGACTTCATCGATGGCCGACGAAGCCTGCAGCCCGATCTTGGCCGAATCGTCCGATGCTCCCGCCACCTGGTTCGAGGCGCTGGCCACTTGCGACGACGCATCGCGCACGCTGCGCACCAGCCCCGCCAGTCCTTCCACCATCCGGGTGAAGGCGTTCCCCAGCGTGTCATGCGAAGACCGCGGCTTGACTTCCAGCGTCAGATCGCCGCCCGCGATCGCTTCCGAGACTCCCGCCATCTCTTTGAGATACGTGACCATCTTGTGGAAGCTGCGGGCCAGTTCGCCAATCTCGTCCTCCCGGTCCAGTTCGATGTTGTGATCCAGATCGCCCGTGTCGCCGATGGCGCGGGCAACATTCATGAGACTGGTCAGCGGCTGCGTAATGGATTTCGCGGTGCGGAAGGCGATGATCACGCCCACCGTAAGGGCTACCAGCGTGAACAGCAGCGATACCGTGATCGTCCACGTGGCTGCGCTCTCATCCGAAGCCCGCCGCTCTTCCACCAGCTTGCGATTCTCTCCATCGGCCACGTCGAGCGCGTCGGTCGAATTCTTTACCCACGACGAGGCGTCCTTCTGCAGGTAATAAATCTGTAGTTCGGCCACCGTCGCATTGCCCGAGTCGACGTCTTTCCGCTTGTCGATCAGCGGCTGGGCGAACTCCTTGGCCCACGACTGCTCCAGTTGCTCCACTTTATCCAGCGAGCTCCTCACCTGGTCGGAGCCGGCCTGGTTCTTGCCCTCTTCCAGCTTCTGGCTCAGCGTGTGCAACCCGTCGCTCATGCGGTCCACTTCGCGCGTGTCGCCGCTGAGCAGGTAATTGCTCAGGTAGAGCCGGTTCTGCATCATCTGAAAGCGCGCCGTGTTGGTGGTCTCGGCCAGCCGCAGCGAGGCCGCGGCCGCGTCTTTGGCGGCATGTTCCCGGCGCACGGCCAGGTAGTTCACGATGAACAGCAGCAGCACCATCCCCAGGATGAAGCCGAAGTTCCAGTAAAGTTTCTTACGTATCGTCATGCCTGTCTCCTCCGCGGCGAGAGTGCTACCGCGGCTGCTCAAACTTGAAGTCGATGATCCCGGTGCTGTCGCTCGCAGCCGGTTCAAACTTCCACTTCTTCGCCGCATCCAGCGCCGCGTTGGCCAGCACCGGGTGCCCGCCCACCACCCGCGCTTCCTTTACCGTTCCATTGGGTGCTACCACTACCTCGATCTTGACCGTTCCGCTGATGTTCATCTTGCGCGCTAATTCGGGATACTGCGGCTGCACCTTGTTCTTGGCTCGCCGCACGATTTCTGGGCTTTGCGCGTTCTGCGTATTTTGCGCCCCTGCTCGCCATCCCCCGAAGCTCAGCGCCACCCCCAACACCGCCAGCATCACACCCACAGTTCGTCGAGACACAATTCCTCCCGGACAAAAATCGAAGACTCTGCCGCCAACCGTGCACGGTCCGGGCCACCCGCCGCTTCCCTGAAAAACCAAAGTAATGAGAGTTATCCCGATTGAAATGAATAACTTGATCTAGGCTCACCCAACCGCCAGATCAGCTTTCCTGCGATTACCCCTGTCTCATCGGCTAGAATCATCCCGAGTTTCTCAGCGTGAGACAAAATCTCACCCGAGTCTCGGGATTTCACACCAAGGCACCTCCTCCCCCATTTCCCTTGACTCAAAATGAGATGAACTGTACTTTCCCAAATAGATTCAAGCACTTGTGAATCGCGAAACCTATTCTTCCGATCTCGGCGCCGCAATCGGGTTTACGGCCAGCAATCCCATCCTTCCCCAAGACCCTGGTCTTGCTCCCGGGACCGACGATGCATTCCAGAAACTTCTGCTCCGCATTGCCGCAAAAGCCAGCGAACACTCGCATCCCGGCGCGCTGATTCAGTTGTTTTGTGAGGCCACCCGCGAATTCTTCCAGGTCTCCGGCGTGTACTTCTGGCGCTGCGGTTCCGGCGAACTCATCGCCGAGCATGGCGACGGAAAAATGGCCGACCGCTTTGTCGGTCGGCGTCTCGGCCCCGATCAGAATGCGGTTACCGCGGAGGCGGTTCGGCAGCGGCGAACTGTTTTCGCCAATCACGTTACCGCTCCCGCATTTGCTACCGCTGCAGAATTTGAGGCTCGCTCTCTGATGGCCGCTCCTCTCGTCGTCCTCAACGAAGTCATCGGCGCGGTTACCTTCTTGCATGATTCCAATGAAGAATTTTTTAATGAGGATCTCGCCGCCAAGGCCACGATCCTGGCTGCACAACTCGGCAGCCTGCTGGAAGCGGCGCGGCTTGGGGAAGCGTCCCGCGAAGAACATCGCCGCGCCGAGATTCTCGCCGACGTCGCTCATGTCCTCCACGGCACCCCGGATGCCGACGCGGTCATCGAGGCTCTCGCCGACCGCCTGCGCCTGCTTCTGCGCACGCGCCTGGTCTGTGTCCTGCTTCGCCGCGAGGGCCCATTCGAACTGCAGGCCGTCTCCGCCGAAACTCCGCAGCTGGCGACTTCGGCCCGCGCCCGCCACGATCGCCAGACCCTGCGCTTTGCCGCCGATCTGGCGCAACGCGCCCTCTCTGCCGGCGAGCCCATCACCCTGTCCATCGGCGCCGACGTGCATTCCCTGGGCAATCTGGTTTCGCCGGGCATGCTGATCGCCGCGCCTTTTCGTACTGCGCTCAGGCAAGGCGCAATCCTGATCTATCCCAGCTCGGATGGAGTCTTCACTGCCGAGGAGCGCGCCCTGGTTGCCGCCATCACCGGCTTCGGCGCCGTCGCCCTGGCCCATTCCGAGCTGCATGCCACCTCCGACGCGCAGGCCCGCGAACTTCATCAATTGCTTGAGATTTCTTCCGAACTCAGCTCCAGCGCCAGCCTTGATCAACTACTGCAGGCCTTTGTCCTCCGCGCCTCGGGATTTCTGGGTTTCGGCCGCTGCTTCATTGCTTTGCTCGAAGGCGAGCAGTTCCGCGTTCGCTATTCGGTTGAGAAAGGTGCCCCGCGCTGCCTGGACATCCTCTTCCCCGAGGGCGTCGTGACCAAAGCCTTACGCGAGAAAGAAGTTTTCCGGACCGATGAAGCCAGCCGCACCGCCGGTATGAACCTCGAAGCGGTCACCAAATATAGGGTCCGCCAGTTCCTCGCAGTTCCGCTGCTGGGCACCAATGGCAAGGTTTTGGGGATGTTCGGCGTGCTCGATCGCCTGGACGGAGCCGGCATCTCCGAGGAGGACATCCGCCGCGCCCGCGCCTTGTCCAATCACGCCGCGGTCATGCTCGAAGTCGCCAGCAACCTGCACTCTTCCGAGCAGCACCGCCGCCGTGCCGAAGCTCTGATCGAACTGGCTCGCGAAATCGACGGCACCCTGAGCCTGCCCGAACTCGGCCGCCGCTTCGTTTTCCGCACCGCCGAACTCCTCGGCTTCCACTCCGGCTTGCTCGCCATCCGGCACGAAGGCCGCTGGCAAATTTCTACTCTGCAGCCCGCTCTACCCTCACAGGAGCTATCCGCAGCCCCGTTGCCGGATCAGGCGAGAAGCTCTTCAGCGGGGCAGGATCGTTCCATTCCATCAGCAGTTCCCGCACCGGCTCATGCCTCTCCGCTGTCGAGCCCAGAGTCGGCGGGCGCTCTTCACGCAGCCCTCGCCGAATACACAAAGCATCATGCCGAAAAAGTCACCAGCGCTGCCGCCGACCAGGTGCTGGGGCCGGAAATCAGCGCTGCTCTTGCCTGGAACGATTGCACCGTAATCCGGCTCTCCCATGCGGACGAGGATCTGGTCGGAGTTCTCTGCCTCTCCGGCCGCCCCTCAGCTTTGAATCAGGAAGACCGGATATTCCTCGAGAGCATGGCCGGACACGCGGCCATGGCTTTGGAGAACGCTAGCCTGTTCACGCGCATGGAGCAGGCCAACCGTCACTGGGTCGAGATCTTTGACGCCATCACCGATCTCATCGTGGTGCATGATCAGACCGGCAAAATCCTGCGCGTGAATCAGGCCCTGGCCGCCACCATCGGCGTCCCCGCCGCTGAGCTGGTTGGCGTAAACATTCGCGCCCTCATGGCTCTGACCAGCGACACCCGCTCTTACTCTTGCCCTTTCTGCCGGTCCATCAGCGAAGACAACGACGAGTTCACTCACCAGGCCTTTGATCGCACCTATCTGGTCTCCACTTCGCGGGTCCACAGCGTGTCCGGCGAGGGACTGCAGACCATCCACGTGCTGAAAGACATTTCCGACCGCAACGAGGCCGAGCGCCGCTACCGCGAGCTGTTCGACAACATTCAGGAAGGCCTCTTCTTCAGCACGCCCGGCGGACGCTTCGTCGAAGTCAACGACGCCATGGTGCGCATGTTGGGCTACGGCAGCCGCGAAGATCTGCTGCAGATCGACATCCCCACCCAGCTTTATTTTTCGCACGAAGAGGGCCAGCGCTATTACGCGGTCATGGAAGAGCAAGGCCATCTGCTCAATTTCGAGGCAACCCTGCGGCGACAGGACGGTTCTCCCATTCACGTTCTGATCAATGCCTTCGGGCTTTACGACCACGCGGGGCGCCTGCTGCAGATTCGCGGCCTCATGCTCGACGTTACTGGCCTGCGCACCTACCAGACCGAACTGCACCGCGAACGCGATTTTTCCGCCAAGATTCTCAGCAACACGCAGAGCCTGATCCTGGTCGCCGATACCGCCGGCCTGATCAGCTATGCCAACCGCCGCTGGTTCGACGCCGGCTTCGAGCAGCGCGAACTGCTCGGGCGCCGCTTGCTCGATCTCGCCGCTCCCGCCTTCGCTGACGCGCTCGAGCACGCCATTCACTCTACCCTCGAGGGCCAGCAGGTCGACAATCTCGAACTCGAAATCGCCCGCCGCAGCGGGTCGGTAGGAAAGTTCTCCGCCAATCTCAGCCCCATGCGCGACGAGCAGGGAACCGTCACCAGCATCGTGCTGGTGCTTACCGACATCACCGATTCCGCCGTGCTGCGCGACAAGCTGGTCCACACCGAAAAAATGGCTGCCGTCGGACAGCTGGTTTCCGGCGTCGCTCACGAAGTCAACAATCCCCTTACCGCGATTCTCGGATTCGCCGACCTGCTCATGGAGAATCCCGAGCTCCCCGAAACCGCGCGCAAAGACCTGCGCGTCATCTTGCAGGAGGCGCAGCGCACCAAGCAGATCGTGCAGAACCTGCTCAGCTTCGCCCGCCAGATGCCGCCCCAGCGCAATGCCGTGCAATTGAATTCCATCCTCCGCCGCACCATCCAGCTGCGTTCCTACGATTTCAACAGCCATGGCGTCGAAGTCGTCGAACATCTCGACCAAGATCTGCCCGACGTCATCGGCGACGCCCACCAGTTGCAGCAGGTTTTCCTCAATATTCTGAATAACGCTTACGACGCCGTCCACGAAGTCGGCCGCCCGGCGCGCATCCAGATCATCTCCAGCAAAGCCGGAGAAGTGGTCGAAGTCGCCTTCTCCGATAACGGCAATGGCATCTCGCACCCCGACAAGATTTTTGACCCGTTCTTCACCACCAAAGAGGTCGGCAAGGGAACCGGACTGGGCCTCAGCATTTGTTACGGCATCGTCAAAGAACATGGCGGCGAGATTCTCTGCCACAACAATATTGGCGGACAGGGCGCTACCTTCATCGTGCGCCTGCCCGCTTCCACCCACACCGCCTCGCTGGGTGTGGCCGCAGGAGTGACCAACCCATGAGCCTTCCAGCCCTCAAGCCCCAGCCCTTGCCGGTGCTGCTGATCGAAGACGAACCCGCAGTCATGGCCTACGTGCAGGCCGCTCTGGAGCGCAGCGGATATCCCGTGGTGTGCTGCGAATCCGGCGTAGACGCTCTCCGTCTGCTCGAAAAAGGCTCCTTTCTCGGGGTAGTTTCCGACATGCGCACCCCCGGCGGCGTCGACGGAGGCCAGGTGCATGCCTGGCTCGCCCAGCATCGTCCCGATTTGGCTCAGCGCCTCGTCTTCATTACCGGCGACATCGCCAACGAAGAAACCGTCGCCACCTTGCGCCAAACCGGCGCTCCCTGCGTGGAGAAGCCGTTTCGCGTGCAGCAGTTCATTGATGTCATCGCCAAAACCTTTGGGAAAAATGAGTGAATAACGCAGTCAACAAAGAAGATCTCCGTATCCGCCTGCTGATCGTCGACGACGAGCAGAGCATCCGTAAACTATGCTCCACCGTCGGCGAGGCCCTGGGATTTGTCTGCCTCGAAGCCGAGAGCGGCGAGAGCGCCCTCGCCCTGCTCGAAGAGCAATCCGTGCACATGATTCTCACCGACATGGTCATGCCCCACATGTCGGGCCTGGAATTTCTGGAGCGGGTGAAGAAGCTTCTGCCCCGCACTGAAGTCGCGCTCATGACCGGCCACGGCTCCATCGAAACCGCCGTGCAGGCCATGAAGCTCGGCGCCTACGACTACATCACCAAGCCGTTCTCGCCGCTGGAAGAGCTGCGCCTGTTTCTGCGCCGCATGGCCGAGAAAGTCCGCCTGGTCGAAGAAAACGAGTTCCTGCGCCAGCGCACCGACTCCGAAACCGCCGTCCACGGCATCGTGGGCTCCTCGAACCGCATTCAGGAAGTTCTGCGCATGGTGGCCCGCCTCAAAGACACCCGCACGCCCGTCCTCATCTACGGCGAAAGCGGCACCGGCAAAGAATTGGTCGCCCGCGCCATGCATTTCCGCGGAGCCTTTGCCGGACGCCCCTTCGTCGCCGTCGACTGCGGCTCGCTCGTGCCCACACTGATCGAAAGCGAACTTTTCGGCTACGAAAAAGGAGCCTTCACCGGCGCCCTGAAATCCAAGCAGGGACTATTTCAATCCGCCGATGGGGGCACGATCTTCCTCGACGAAGTCGGCGAGTTGCCGCTCGAATTGCAGGCCAAACTCCTGCGGGTGTTGCAGGAAAAAGAAGTTCGTCCGGTGGGCAGCAACCAGCGCGTGAAAGTCGACGTCCGAGTCATCGCCGCCACCAACCGCGATCTCGAAGCCGCTTACAAAAATGGAACCTTCCGCAAAGATCTGTATTTCCGGCTCAACGTGGTCACGCTGTTCGTGCCCGCCCTGCGCGAACGCCGCAGCGATATCCCCATCCTGGTGCATTGGTTTCTCGATCGCTATACCCCCGATTCCGAGTTGCATGTAACCAGTGCCGCCATGAAGGCGCTCATGCAATACGACTGGCCGGGCAACGTTCGCGAGCTGGAAAACTGCGTGGAGCGCGCCGTCGCCCTGGGCAATGGACAGGTCATCGATCTGGGCGACCTTCCGCCCTCCATCGCTGCCGGCGCGCCCGCCGCAGCCGCGCCGCCAGCGCCCTCCGCGACCAGAACCGCCATACTCGACCCCGATCTGGCGGGAAGCACTTCCCGAGCCGAATCTTCCCGCGCTCCCACCCCGGCCACCGATCTCGAAGACATCGAGCGCGCTACCATCCAGCGCGTCTTCGAGCAGGTCAAAGGCGACAAAGCCCTCGCCGGACGCATGCTCGGCATCAGTCGCGCCACGCTCTACCGCAAGCTCAAACGCTATAACATCAGCATGAGTTCACCAGCACCCGCCGCTTCGTCGAGCCACACCCTGCAGTGAGTGCAACGAGGATGCCGCGAAGATCGCTCCCCGCTCGCGAGATTCGCCGGTGGCGCAGGAGTGAGGGGCTTGCCTCCGTGCTCCTCTGTGTCTCCGGTGGTGAGATTCTGTCCGCCGGTCCCCGAACTTGAGATTCCGTCTCACGCTGAGACGGAGAGCCAGCTCCGCCTCATCCATTTCGTCCACAGGCCGAGCCTAACCTGCTGAAAATCCATTCACCTCAGTGCTAATACCTACGTTCCCGGCGATGGTTGCCGCCTTGCTCCATTTCTGGTGAACCGCGGATTCCGGCTCCCCACAGCTCTTCCTAACCGGGAAGAGGGGGAGCCCGACCGCATTGATCACCCAGAGCGAATCTGGCTTAAGGAACTCTCATCGCTTGGCGCATCCAGCCATAGCCACGGCGCGCAACGGGCACGACTCCACTCCGGTGGCCGGTCTGGCCCGCTTTTTTCCCGATGCCACCGCCATGCGCATGCCGGTTCAGCTGGCCCGCATCCTCGAGGGGCAGCCGGCCAATTTCAGCGAGAGCACTGTCATTGAATTCGGAACTTCCCGCGAAGTTCTGTTCGCCTCGAAAACCCCGCTGGATTTTGGCGACGAGCTCCGCCTCAGGAACTCCGACGGCTCGCTCGATGTCGAAGCCTCCGTGGTCGCCGTGCAGTATCACCCTGGTACGACTCTCGTGGCCGCCCGCTTTCGCGGCGATGTGCCCAACTGGATCGTGAAATCATGACGCCTACACAAGATCTCGCCGCCCAATGGAATTCCGCCCGCCGGCTGTATCCCATCTATTCCGAACTGGCGCGCGAGTTCGCCCTCGACCTCAAGCCCTGCGGCGAGCTCGAAGCGGATGTCGAAAGCCCCGGCAAAGAGGCCGTCGAGCAGGCCACGCACTGGCTGGAGCAGATGGATAACGCCATTCAGGTGCACCAGCTGCGCCAGTTCCTGCAAACCAACACGCAAGTGAATTCGACGGGGCTGATCGCCCTGCTGCAGCATTTTCTGGGGAAAGCGGAAAAGACCGATATCCTCCGCGACAAGGTCGATTTCCTGCTGGTGCAGTACTTCAGCCAGATTGCGCCCACCGGCGTCGACGATTCCGAAGTCGACCTCGCCTACGTCGCGCAAGCCATGCAGCCCCTTGTCGGGCAGGTCGACCTGAAGCCTCCGGTATGGCTCAATGCTCTCGACCGCGTGCTTGAATCCGCGCGCCGCTGCAAGTCGCTCGATGAATTGCTGCATGGCGGGATTCTCGAGCAGGGCCGCAAAGCCAAAGGCCAGGCTGGAGAGCTGTTTTATCTGCCCGTCGCCCTGGTCGCCTTTACCCGCTTCGGCTACCTCATGCGGCGCACCTTCTTCCGCCTGATGCTGGGCGATCTCAATCTCATTCTCGACGGCCTGACCGAGCTCGAAGACAAAGGCGTGAAGGTGATCGATTGCCGCCGCGCCCAGTTTTCCGCGCAGGAGCCAATTGTGCGCCTGCGCGTGATCTGCCAATCGTGGAAGGTGATGTTCCAGGCGGAATATTCTTCGGGCTCGCCCCTGCGCATGCTGGTGGACTTGCGCGCTTCGGTCGAGCACGCGCTGGGACGCGGCAAGACTGCCCCGCCCAATGCCAAAGCCAAGGTCGCGGGGCCAGCAGCCAAGCCACCCGTCGCAGCGAAAGCAGCGCCGCCGGTGAAACCCGCAGCCAGGCCACAGGGCGCTCCGCAGCGCGTCACCATCGGCAAGCCCGCTCCCGGATTTGCGGCCGCCGCTGGCGCGGGCACGAGCGCAACCAAAGCTGCAGCCAAGCCCGCCTCTTCGGGGGCCGCTGCCAAACCCAAGCCCGCTGCATCGAATGCCCCCGAGTTTGACGTTTCCGGCACGCCCGGATGGGATCCGGAGAAATCTTGAAAACCGAAACCGAAGTGCCAACCAGCAAAAGGCCAAGAGCCGAAAGTTAGAAGCTGAAAGCGAAGCAATCAGGCGCAGCAAGCAGTCATTCCGGAGAGTCTCGAAGCAACGCAGAGAGAGAGGGAATTCAGCCCGTGGAAACGCCGACCGTACTGATCATCTCCGACGACGCTGATTTCTCGCGGCGCATCACCGCCCGCTGGCAGATGGAACGCAACGTTCCCACCTTCACCCTGCTCAGCGGAGAATTGTGGCCGCGCTTTGCCGTGGACCTCTTCGATGTGGCCATTGTCGGCCCCCTGCGCCGCGTTCTGCTGTCCATTGTGCTGGAGCCCTTGCACTCGACCAGCCAGCCGATTTTCTGCGTTTGTCACGATCCTGAAACCGCGCAACTGGTGCGCGAGCGCTGGCCGCGCGTCGCGATCGTGCGGCCCAGCGAGCATTGGCTGGAAACCCTGGTCATTGCCGCCGGAGAAGCGGTGCACCGCTCGCGCGCCGAATCCCGCGCCCGCGCCGCCGAACTGGCCTGCTCGACCCTCGAGCGCCAGGCCACGCTCGGACGCTACATGCTCGAAATGCGCCACAGCCTGAATAACGCGCTGACCTCGGTGCTGGGCAACTCCGATCTGCTGCTGCTCGAGCCCGGCAGCCTGTCGGCCCAGACCCGCGCGCAAATAGAAACCATTCGCAACATGTCGCTGCGCATCCACGAGATCCTGCAGCGTTTTTCGTCCCTGGAAAAGGAAATGAACGTAGTGGCCCAGCAAGCGGTGCAGGACTCAGGAAAATCCTACGCCGCCACCGTGGCCGGAAATTGACTTAGCAAGGAGTCGTGAGCGATGAGTCGTGAGCAGTGACCGATGACCGGTGAGCGACGAGTCTGGCGATCAGCGATCAGCGATCAAAATAAATTTATGGGGTCCTAGCTCATCGCTCAGAAAGCTGAAATCTTCCTCCCCCGTTTGAGGAAGCCTTATGCATAGATTGATGGCGGGCGTCACCATTCTCGAGCACGAATTGTCGGAACTGCGCCTGCTGGTCGAGCGCCAGTCCGGCATCCTGCTCGATTGTCCCAACAGCGCCCTGGCCGCGCATGTGGCCGACTATCTCGAGAAGGAGGAACTGGATTCACCCGCGGCGCTGCTCGCCCGCTTGCGCGCCGCCGATCTCGATCCTGCCGTGCTCGCCGACTTTCTCGATGGCGTCCTCAACGTCAACACCGGGTTCTTCCGCCATCCCGGAGCGATGAATGCCCTGGCTCGCCAGGTGATCCCGCAGCTCTACGCCCGCAAATCCGACGATGGATCGTCTACTCTCCGCATCTGGAGCGCCGGTTGCGGCACCGGCGAAGAAGCTTACTCGATTGCCATGGCCTGCTGCGAGGCACCGCCCGCCACAAACGGCAACGGCGGGAATGGTTCAGCGAACAGCAATGGAAATGGCAACATCGGCAAATCTGCCAGCCGGATCGGCGGCATTGCCGAGACTTCTAATCCTTTGTCCTGCGGCCCGGCCAAAGACTGGTCGATCCACATCGTGGGCAGCGACCTGTTGCCGTCCGCCGTTCAGGTGGCCGAGCGCGGGCTGTATCCGCAATCGGCGCTCACCGGCTTGCCTCCCACTACGATTCGCGCCTGCTTCTCCAAAATCGGAAGCCCGAA
>DASYYT010000053.1:0-10411 GCA_035949755.1 Candidatus Sulfotelmatobacter sp. | reverse complement strand
CGGCTTAAAGCCGTGCCGCTTCGAGCCGCAGCATCGAGAAGGCTTCAGCCGCTGAGGGCAGCGCCCTTCCGCGGAACCAGCCCATGCACTCCCAAAGGTGCATCCCGATGTTTATATTTCAGTCATCAGTCTTGGGCTATGCATGGGCGGCGCTGCCGTGGTGTCCCGAAAGGCGCAGGACACTGGGTCGGTGGCGCTTTGCCGCTCCTCCCCACCTTCCGCTCAGAACGCCAGCTGAATCCGGCTTACCAGCACGTTCTCGTCGTGCAGCGGAGTCACCGACGCTGACGCCATGCGGAAGCCGGTGTGCTCGTACTCGGTCATGAGCTTCACATATTGGTTCAGATACCAGTTCACGCCCCCGCCTACTTCTTTCGCCCGCTGCGCCGAGGTCGTCGACTTCGCGAAGTGCGAAAACGCGTACCCATCGATCTGCAACTCGCTGTACCGCACTACGAGTTCCACCGCCCCCAAGTGACGGAATCCCCGGTTCGGCTCAAACGAATTTCGAACATGGATCGTCCCGTAGCTGTTCTTCTCTCCCGTAACCAGAAACGAGCCTTCAGCATGCCAGGCTTCGTTTCTCATTCTGCCCAGCGCGCTGTTGTTGATCACCTGCAGCGACGAGATCACGTACTCGCCCATCAGACCGAATGGTCCGCCGTAGTAGTACGCCTGCGGCGAGAAACGGTTGTGCTGCCCATCGGCCAGCGTGCCCGAGGAGTACTTGAAGAAGGTCGTCTGGGCCACCGTCTTCAGTCCGGCAATCGAGCCGTGCTGGCTTCCTGAGGAACCGGCCACGCCGAAGCCGAGTTGGTGAAGGATGTCCACAGTGCTCGCGGCGAACGGTCGCAGAAAGATTCGCGCCACGCCTTCGTTTCCGTGCGTCCACTGCGTGAAGACGGCATTTGATCCATCGCTCGAGCCATCGAAATATCCGCCTTGATATGTGATCGACTCCTTGAGCGCGGAGCCGGAGAGTTGCGCGCCGATGTAGCGCAGCGGCACCAGGTCCGAAGCCAGAGAACGTTCAGGGAAACTCAGATCGCGATCCTGCCGCAGGACCTCAAGCCCGATCGGCTCCTTGAACTTGCCCACGCGCAGCTTCGCAAACGGCAGAGTCTTCAGTTCCAGATATGCTTCCTGGATCTGGGGATTGTTCTGGCCGAAGTCGGGCATGAAGCGGAAATCGACGGCATTGAACAGCGTGCCTTCAAACAGCGGACGAATCCGCCGGAAGAAGAAAGTGTCGAGCTGTTCGCCATGGGTATTCGCGGAGAACATGCGGTCGTCTGCCTGCGCGTAGCCATGGACCTGCAGGTGCGTGGTCTTATTCCTGGTGGAGAACCAGAGTCCATCGCGGCGGAACGAGATCGGGCCGGTGTGTTGGGCTGCCGCGGAGGCGGGCTGCACTGCGGCCTCCCCATCATTTGCAGGGCTGGAACTCGTTGGTGTGGCGGCGAGATTCGCATTGGAATACTGTTCGTCGCTCTGCGCAAGGGTGCCAGTGGTGAAGACGGCCGATATTAAAATTGCCAAAATCATAATAGTTTTCATGTTCTTGCCTGACCTTCCACTTCTGGTCTCGATCTGATGTCTATGTGGCAGGCGTCAATCCCCACTTATCGCGTAAATGACGTTCCATTCCTTTGAAGACGACGCCATCGACGATATAACCGATGGCGATGATCAAAATCATGACGGCGATCACGGCGCTCATATCGTTCAGGTCGCGTCCCATCATCAGCACCTGGCCAAGCCCGAGGCTGAGGTACAACATCTCGGCAGTGATCAGCGAGCGCCATGCGAATGCCCATCCTTGCTTCAGGCCCGAGACGATGAATGGCAAACTCGCGGGCAGCAGGACGTACCAGAAGAGCTTGAATCCCGTGGCACCGAGATTACGGCCAGCCTGGCCGAAAATTTTGGGCATCTGCTTGCGGCCATCTTCCATGGCCAAAGTGACGGACAACAGCGATCCCATGATTACGACGAAGAGAATCGCGTTCTGGCTGAGGCCGAACCAGAGCAGCGCCAGAGGCCACCAGCAAATACTGGGCAGGCTCTGCAGGCTGACCAGCAGTCCGCCCATGGTTTCTTCCAGAAATTTGTTGCTCGCCACGCCCAGCCCGAGGATCATGCCGAGCACGACGGAAGTGCCATAACCAATCAGGACGCGTGCCATGCTGACGCGGATCGCAATCCAATAACTGTGGTCGGCGAAGCCGGCGTAGAGCGCTTGCCCGACTCCCCAGGGGGTGGGGAACAGATAGGGCGGCCAGATCTTGAGTTCGGCCAGCAAAGTCCACAGCCCGAACAGGGCCGCGTAGAAGATGATGTAACGGGCGGCGCGTTTCATGCGGAAACTCCAGGCTCGATGCGCGGTTTCTGGCCGGCCTGGTATTCGGCTTCCAGCGAGCGGTTGATTTCCTCGCGAAGTTCGTCGAGGATTTCGCGGGCGGTGCGGGCAACATCGAGATCTTCGAGATGGCGCGGGCGGGGCAGATCAATGGCAAACTCGCTTTTCACCCGGCCGGGACGGAACGTGAGAAGAACGACGCGATCTCCGAGGCGAACCGCCTCGCGCACGTTGTGAGTGACGAACAGGATCGTGCGCCCGGAATCCTTCCAAATGCGCTCGAGTTCGTCATGCAGCAGGTCGCGAGTCTGGGCGTCGAGCGCTGCGAAAGGCTCGTCCATCAGAAGCACGTCTGGTTCGGTCGCCAGGGCGCGGGCAATCGCGACCCGCTGCCGCATTCCGCCGGAAAGCTGGTGGATGTAACTGTGTTCGAATTTCGCAAGGTGCACGAGGCGAAGATAATGCTGCGTCTTCTCGTGGCGCTCCGCCTTTTCGATGCCTTTCATCTTCATGCCGAACTCGACGTTTTGTCCGACGGTCAGCCAGGGGAACAGGCCATGGTCCTGGAAAATCAGGATGCGGTCGGTGCCCGGCCCGGAGACGGCTTGGCCATCGACGACGATCTCACCGGAAGTGGGCGGTTGCAGGCCTGCGATCAGATGGAGCAGCGTGGACTTTCCGCAACCCGAGGGGCCGACGATGCACACAAATTCGCCGGCACGCACTCGCAGATTGATATGGTCGAGGGCGAAAAGGCGTTCGCCAGATTGCGTGCGATAACTGAGGCAGATTTCGTGGAGAGCAACTTTCGGCGTCTCAAGCGCTGGCTCCAGCTCCGAATGAATGAGGTGTAGAGCGGCGTCCTGCTTAGCTGCGAACCAGTCCCGCACCGGGGGCGGGATCTGGGGCGGGACACGCTGCAGAGACGTACTCATTGAATCGCCTTCCGGTTTTTTTCCGCGAGAACCTGGTTGAGAACCGAGAGGTCGAAGAGATGCGAAAGATCGGGCATTTGCCGGGTTAGAAATCCGTTGTCAAACGCCTGTTGCGCTGCCTGATAGAGCGCGGCGGGCAGCGGGTCATAGGTGACCTGCATACGTGAGAAGGATTCCGTGAGAACTTGTGCCGGCAAGGCTTTGCCCGTCTCGCGCAAAATCTGTTCATTCAAGAGCTTCCTGGCCTCCGCCTGGTGGCCGTTGATCCAGTCCGTAAGCTCGACGTGGGCGCGAATCCAGTTCTTCACCAGATCGGGATGAGCTTTGAGGAATTTCGTGTTGACGACGAGCAGCCCAATCACGAACTGGCCGTTTGGCCACAGAGAACGTTCATCCACAAAAAGGCGCCCGTTCCCCTCGTGGATCAGACGTGTGGCCCAGGGTTCGGGCGCCCATGCGGCGTCGAGATCTTTCCTCAGAAACAGGGTCAACTGGTCGGGATTCGCCATGGGAATGATTTGCACGTCCCCACCCTTGTCGTTGCTCTTCATGCCGTGCTGCTTGAGCCAATTGCGCAGGGCGACATCTTGCGTGTTGCCGAATTGCGGCGTGGCCACGCGCTTGCGGTGAAAGTCTTCCGGGCGGTTGATTCCGGCATCGTTGCGGACAATCAACGAGGCTCCGCCACTGGCTGCGCCGGCCACAATGCGCAGGGCTTCGCCGTTGGACCGGACGTAACCGTTGATCGCGGGATTCGGACCGATATAGCTCATGTCGAGAGCGCCCGCGAACAGCGCTTCGATGGCAGACGGGCCGGCGTTGAAGCTGGTCCACTGAATCTTGACTTGCGGTCCCATGGCCTTCTCGAACCAGCCATTGGCCTTCCCCACCATCGCCTGGGCGTGGGTGATATTAGGGAATGCGCCTACGCGGACCACGGTGGCATTCTGCTGAGACCATGCAGGAAATTGCAGCATTAGGGCCAGCAATGCGGCAGCGGCCCATCGCAGGCACCCATATCTTATAAAGTCTATCGTAGTAATAGACATAATTAACATAAGGGACATAGCAAACGTGGTGCCGTCCGCGGCCACTTACACGACAAAAGTTTTCTTTTGAAATCAAGCGTTTAAAGCCCCACCCCAAATCCTGTGAAAAACAGATGTGCAGGCGATTGCACTTTCCCTGAAAGAGAAAGCCACACCGGCTGAGGCCCTGCACTTTTGGGCGTGCAAAACGCGCCCCTGAAAGGGCCGCTCTTTCACGATGAATGAAACGATGGGCCTCTCTAAGGGCCCTTTCGGAGTGAACCGGCAGCAGGGTCCGATGTCGCGCAGTGCGCAGAATTTTGCGAGGCGGGCTTAGCGCGATGAAACGCGCAGCAGTTGCACGGTGATGTTGTCAGGGCCGCCGCGGGCCAGCGCCATCTTCACCAGCTTCTGGCAGGCCTGCGAGGGTGAGTTCGCTTGGGCAATGTGGGCGAGATCCTGGTCGGCCACCTGGCCCCAAAGGCCGTCCGTGCAGAGCAGCAAAAGGTCGCCTTCTTCCAGTTGAACTGGATTTTCCGGAACATGCGGCGTGACCTCAGCTCCCGAGCCCAGGGCTGCAGTGAGAATGTGGCGCTGAGGGTGCGACTCCGCATCTTCGGAACGCACGATTCCGCTTTCGACAAGCCGGCCAACGTAGGAATGATCTCTGGTCAGGCGCGTGATGTTGCCGCCGCGAATCAGATAGAGACGGCTGTCGCCCACATGGGCGAAATAGAGCTGGCGGTCGATAATCGAAAGCGCGGTGCAGGTGGTTCCCATGCCGTGAAATTCGGGATGCTCGAAGGCATAGCGCTGAATGGTGTCGTGGGCGCTGCGGAAAGCGGAGATGAGAACCTCTTGAGGCTGGCCGTTGAAGTCGCGATCGTAGACATGACGAAGGGTCTCGATGGCGAGACGGCTGGCTTCCTGGCCGCCTTCGTATCCCCCCATGCCGTCTGCGACAGCGGCGAGCCGGCCTTTGCGGACGAACTCGTCGTCCGAGTCCGGCTCCCAGTAAACATAAGAGTCTTCATTATTGGTGCGCTGCAGGCCGACGTCGGTCAGGCAGGCCGCTTCGATTCCAGGCTTGGGCTGTTTGCAATCCACTGGCATATTTAGATGCGATCGCTGGAGCGAGAGCGTTCTTCCAGGCTCAAGCATGAAACGGCTGGGGAGCGTGTCCGTTCAAGTCCCGGTCATTATAACGGCAAGCTTGCCGGTTGCGGCAAGCCCATTGTGAGCGGGTTCGAAATCCAGAAGCACGAACGATGTAGCCTACCATTTCCCGCGAATTTTGCACACCAAGTCGGGGTGTTGCTGGAAAAGAAAAAAGCCGCGAACTGCGAATGCGGCTCTCTCCTTCACCTTCAGAATGCGGGCAGGTCGGGACCTACTTGCCCGAATGCTTGTCAGTGGCGATGCGGCGGCTCATGCGATTGGACTCGCGATTGAGCTGGCGCTGATCTTGCTTGGTGAGATGGCCGTTGTCCTTGGCCATATCTTTCTTTTCGTTGTGCTGCAGGCGCTGTTCGCCTCTTTCGAGGTGTGCGGTCTGCCGGGGCGTGAGCTTGCCGCTCTTCACGCCATTGGCGATGCGGGCTTGCTGACGGGTTTCGCGGCGGTTGACCTGATTGACCCGTGGATGTCCGGGATCGTGCTGGCCTGCGCCAGCGCCGGAAGTTTTCGCGCTTTGAGCAGAGGCTGATCCGACTGACATCAGACCACCCACTGCCAGAATGAGCAGAGACTGCGTGATTTTGTTGGTCATTGGAGAGTAAACCCCTTCGGGGAGTGTAGTTGTGAGAGCCGCATTCCGAGGTGTTACGAAAGGGAAGTCAGGGGTCAAGCCATCCGGAGGCATAAGGCGCGGGTAACCGAGAGTGGTTACCCGAATCAGCGAAGAGATCCTGATGTATTGTCGTCCAGGGATTTGGCAAGGGTTTGCGCAACGCGGTATATTCGTCCCTCCCGAGGACCTTTTCATGAAAATGACGCGTTTGGTGGGTTGGCTGATGGTGTGTCTGACCATCCCACTGTTTTCAGAGGCTTTGTTCGCACAGGAGGAAATTCCCGCCAGGAAGCTGCCGAGTGAGATTCCGGAGAAGTTCACGGCGGTGACCGACAGCTTCGACTACGTGAAGGGCTCGGTGATGATCCCGATGCGCGACGGCGTGAAGCTGCATACCGTAATCGTGGTTCCGAAGGGCACGAAGAGCGCTCCCATCCTGCTGACGCGAACTCCTTACAATGCGAGCGCTCAACTCAGCCATGCGCCGAGTGCGCATTTGGCGTCGATCTTGTATGGCTACGACAATGCCACGGACGTGATCCTGAAGGGAGGATACATCCGCGTGGTGCAGGATGTGCGCGGCAAGTATGGCTCGGAAGGCGACTACGTGATGACGCGTCCCCTGCACGGGCCATTGAATCCGACGCCAGTAGACGAGTCCACCGATACCTATGACACCATCGACTGGCTGGTCAAGAATATTAAGGTAACCAACGGGAAGGTGGGCATTCTGGGAATTTCGTATGACGGGTTCCTGCCTTTGATGGCGCTGGTGAACCCGCATCCGGCGCTGAAGGTCGCGGTGCCCATGAATCCCATGGTAGACGGCTGGATGGGGGATGACTGGTTTCACTATGGCGCCTTCCGCGAGCAGAACATGCCCTACATCTACGAGCAGGAGGCGACTCGCTCTAACGCGGAGGCGTGGTGGACCGATCACTTTGATGATTACGATTTCTATATGGCGGCCGGATCGGCGGGAGAGTTGGGACGGCGGCATGGGCTGGAGCAGGTTGGCTTCTGGCGGAAGTTGCTTGAACATCCCAGCTATGACGCGTGGTGGCAGGATCAGGCGATGGACAAAATTCTCGCGGCTCAGCCACTGAAAGTTCCAGTGATGCTGGTGGACAGCTTGTGGGATCAGGAAGACATCTACGGCGCGCCGGCCGTTTACAAGGCCATCAAGCCGAAGGACACCGGCAATGACAAAGTGTTTCTGGTGATGGGGCCGTGGTATCACGGGGAGGAAATTTCCGATGCCAGCTCGCTGGGTGCGCTGAAGTTCCACAGCGATACCGGATTGTATTTTCGAGAGAAGATCCTGCTGCCCTTCTTGAATCAGTATCTGCAAGATGGCGCTCCCAAGGCGGATGTGGCGCCAGTCACGGCATTTGAGACGGGAACGAATATATGGCGCCGTCTGCCTTCATGGCCGGCGGGATGCGAGAGCGGGTGCACGATTCTTCCCTCGAAGTTGTATCTGGAAGCGGGGCTGAAGGCGGGTTTTGATGCGCCGAAATCGGGAGACACAGCCTTTGACGAATATATATCCGATCCCGCGAAGCCCGTGCCCTACCGCACGCGGCCCGTTCAACCTGTTGGCTACGGCGACGGATTCACCTGGTCGGAGTGGCTGGTGGACGATCAGCGCGAGCCTTCGGGACGTCCGGATGTGCTGGCGTTTGCATCCGATGTACTCAAGGATCCGGTGAAGATCAGCGGCCAGCCGGTAGTGAATCTGATGGCCTCGACCAGCGGGACCGATTCGGATTGGGTGGTCAAGGTGATTGATGTTTATCCGGACGAGGTCGCGGGCGACGCGAAGATGGGCGGATACCAGCTGATGATTTCGGCGGATATCTTCCGCGGACGGTATCGCGAGAGTTTGGAAAATCCCAAAGCGATTGCGCCCGACAAGCCGCTGCTCTACCACTGGACTCTTCCTACTGCGAATCACGTTTTTCTGCCGGGGCACCGCATTATGGTGCAGGTGCAGTCCAGTTGGTTTCCGCTGTACGACCGCAATCCGCAAACGTTCGTACCCAATATTTTCTGGGCCAAGCCGGAAGATTATAAGAAGGCGGTGCAGCGGGTTTACCATTCACCCGAGCAGGCCAGCTTCATTGAGTTGCCGGTGGTCGAGACGAAGTGATTGTTCCGGACGCGACGTACATGAGCCTTACCAAGGAGGGCACAGAAGGAGCACAGGGCAAACCCGCTTTTTCCTTCGTGAGACTCTGTAACCTCTGTGGTTGGAGTTTTTCATGCGAAAAGCCTCGCCCCTGATTTACCTTTTGCTGTTGGCGGCGCCGCTCTGCGCGCAGGAGAAGCGGCTTTGGGTGCTCCACGCGCCGGGCGAGATGGTCGAGTACGACCCGCAGACCTTCGCCGTGAAGCAGACGGTGAAGGTGCCGCCCGCGAGCTTGAATAATCCTGGAAGCATCGCCGTCAATCCCGTGGGCCAGATCCTCTTTGTGGTGCCAGTGTCATTGCCGGTTGCGGCGGAGGATCTGAAATCTCCGCATCAGGTGTGGTTCTGGGATGGACACGCGGCATCCACGCTAGACCAGGGAGTGAAACGGGAACTGGTGAAGACTGGCTCGAACCAGGCCGTAACCGAGTCGGCTCCCAATCCATATCTCTCTGCCGACGGGACCCATCTTTATTGGTTTGCGAATCAGGCGCGGCGCCTGCAGCGGGAAGAGATCGATCTTTCCACCGACACTACCTGGCAGGCGTGGCGCACCGATCTGAGCGGAGGAGCGCGCGACGATCTGGCCAGCGTGAAACTCGGAGACTGCCGTTGTGAAACCGGCACCTGCTCCGAAACTTGTCCTTATTGCGGAGTTTGGGCGCCGGACAGCGGGATCGAAAAGTTTTTTCTGATGACCCAGTTCGTGACCGGTCAGACGGAAACGACCTACGACCGTACCAGTCGCTATCAGGAGCAAGCGGGAAAGTGGACGGCCACTGCGCTGGACAAGCCCCTCGAGCGGGAATTGGACGCGTCGCCCGCGGGCGACCTGATCGTCGAGGCGATCCCGGACGCAGGCTGCTGCGGATGGGTAAATGAGAGCAACGATCAGACGCTGGTGGTAGGAAACGGAAAGACTCGCGTTATCTTCGATGAACAGGCGACGTATAAGAATCCAGACTACGATGTGAGTTTTTATACGTCGAATGCGCGGCTCTCGCCCGATCTCGCATCGATTGCCGTGACGATCGTTGCGACCTCTGAGCCAAACCAGCCGATTCAACTGGCGGACCAGGGACAGGCGAATCCCGAGGAGTCAGAGCGTATCCGCAAGGCGTTGCCTGAATTGCCTGCGGTCGAAGTAAAGAGCGTGGAGGATGCCCCACGCCGCCTGGCCTTTGTGCCGCATGCGACGCTGGTGGGATGGATCAGCGGAAAGGAATTGCTGCTGGTGGAGGACCATCTGCTGGTCGTATATCACGTGGGCACTGGAGCGCGGAAGAAATCGGGCGTCAAGGTGGAAGATGCGGCACACGTATTTTTGCGATAGCTCCCAGATGTTTCTCTGTGTTCTCCCGAAAAGTTCTCAGCCGCGGCCAGCTCAGGGCGGTTGTTCCCACATCTAAGCGGCGGGTTTTCGCTGACCGGCGCGGTAGATCATCCATCCCAGAAAATTCGCGCCGAGGACGACCACCGCGATCTTCCAGGAATATTGCGATTCGTTCGCTACCCGAATGATCGGGAAGATGGATAGAATCACAAACAGCAACGTGACCAGCAACCCCGATGCTGAGGCCACGCGCAAGATTAGCCCGGGCCGGATGCCGGTCGACCTGGGCGCGAACAGGGGAATGGCGAACAGAGCCAGATACGCGATCCCGTAAAAACTGAATCCCCAGGTCAGGAGAAGTTCGTACGATTCCTGCTCGCCGACTCCGATCAGCGCGGCGAAGCTGGCCGCCAGGGTTGCGCCTCCCAGGAAAAGAATGGAGTTGACCGGCGTCTTGTGGCGCGCGTGCAGGCGCGAGAACCACTCCGGCAGCAGGTGGTCCCAGCCCGCCGCCATCGGAAGACGAGCGCTGCCGCTGAAGTACAGGCTGAAGGTGGACAGATAGTTGGCGAGCAGTAAAAAGATGGCAAGCGGAACGATCACCGCTCCAAAGTTGCCAAAGCCTATGCGCAGCGCCTGCGGGATAGGGCCGATGACGTCGACGTTGTCAGGCGCAACGTACGCCAGGATTGCGCTGGTGGCAAGAATGTAGATCAGGACGATGGCGGGGGCTGTGACTGCGATGGAGCGTCCGATGTTGCGCACAGGATTGCGCG
>DASYYT010000052.1:0-11087 GCA_035949755.1 Candidatus Sulfotelmatobacter sp. | reverse complement strand
AAGCTCGGCCAGCCGGCGCCACCGCGGCCTGGTTCTACTCTCCGATGCCGAAGTGCATTCCACGTACAGCGTAAGCGGAATCTATGAGCGCGATCGCGGCCTCCTGGAATTCCTGGAGCGCCGCGGCGTCCGCCCCGGAGCCAAGGTGCGTCTGCTGGAGCGCAATTACGACCAGACCCTGACTCTCTCCACTCCAGCCGGAACGGTCTCGCTCGGACCGGCGGCCTCGGAGCGCGTCTGGCTCTCGCCCGCATCGCGGTCCAAATAAATTTACGCTCTCATCCCGGAGGCCAGCTGAGCGGGCGTCCGCCAAGCAAATGCACGTGCAGGTGAAACACCGACTGCCCGGCGCCGGGGCCGACGTTCAGCACGGTTCGGTATCCTTTTTCGACGTTGCGCTGCCGCGCGATCTGCGCCGCAGCCAGGTGGCACTGGCCGATGATCTCAGCGTCAGCCGGCTCTGCTTCTTTCAATCCCGGAAAATGCGTCTTCGGAATGATCAACACATGGGTGGGCGCCTGCGGGTTGATGTCTTCAAAAGCGAAGACGTGCTCATCTTCGTAGACTTTCTTCGACGGAATCTCGCCGCGGATAATGCGGCAAAAAAGGCATTTCGGATCGCCCATTGCTGATTCACCTCTACAACGGCGGCTTTAAAAGCTTCAAGGCTTCAAAGTGTCGCGGTTCATCTCGCGCTAAAGTATCACGGCAGGCCCGCGCTGCGCAGTTAATCCAGCCTCACCAGAAACACCGCGCCCTCTGGAGTCCTGGTCTCGGCGGCAAGTTTCTGGGCGCGCTGGTGGTCGTCGTCGAGCACACGGACGCGAATCCACCAGTCGCCCGCGGGACTGGCGAAGCGCAGCACTTTGGCAGTGTGATACCGGCGCCTGAGGTGATCGGCAACTCTGGTCGCGGTTTTCTCGTCAGGAAATCCGCCGATCTGCACCGCCCATCTCCCGGCCAAGCCGGCAGGCGCTGGAGACTCCATCAACTCGACTTTTACTTCGGCCACGCCGGGCCTGACCACATCCACTTTCTGCGCGGCGGCCAGCGAGAGGTCAACGATACGTCCGGGAATAAACGGCCCGCGGTCGGTAATGCGCACCAGCGCCACGGAACCGGTCTTGACATTCGTGACGCGCACGATCGAGCCCAGCGGATAGGTCCGGTGCGCCGCGGTCATGGCGTGCATGTTGTACACCTCGCCATTCGATCCGCGGCGATTGTGATACGGAGGCCCGTACCAGCTCGCCAGCCCGGTTTCGGTCGCCAGGGGCTTGGCATCGGCTGGAATCGTGGGCTCGGCGAGATCGGCACTTTCTTCGGCCACGGCAGCTTTCGGGTTAGGAAGATTCGCGGTGGGCTCGGAAGCCCTGGGTTCAGTCGTCGATTCCGGCGGCGGGGGCGGCGGCACATTCACGCGCGCCGTCTTAGGATGGCCGCACGCGCTCAACAACAGCAGCGTGAGCAGAACGATGATCAGCATAGCGGTACTGACGACGCGAGCGCAGCAAACTGCTTCTCGGGCAAAGCAGGAGCCCGGCCATTTTACTTGGATTGATGGTGCTGCTGGTCCATGTAGTCGGCGAATTCGGTAAGTTTCTGCGAAGCCACCCGCAACGCCTTGGTCGAGTGCGTGCGCACCGCCGGCACAACTTCGTCGTTGAGATACTTGATGAATTCCGGAATCTCTTTTTCCAGACGGTCGGCGGCATTGTTGATGGTCTGGGTTACACGTGCCGACGCGCCCTCCACCTTGCGGTTGAAGTCGTCCATGGTTCTCCTCGCGATGGGGCGTGAAAAAGTCCACGCGCTACAGCGGATGCCAGGCTCCGTTATTATTTCGTGCCGCAGGCGCGGGGTCAATGACGGAATCGGGTTCCCCCTCCAGATGCGTAGACCGTTAGTGGTCGGCGTCCAGTGACAGTGATTGGCGATCTCGCTGACCACTCATCCCTGATGGGTGATCACTGCTGTGCTGCCTGATTTACAATGCGGACGCCGCAATGGATTCCTGCAAGTTTCATTCGAGCGAGCGGATTGCCGTGCTGCCTTTTCGCAGCAACCTGCTTGCCTGGTACGACACGAACGCGCGCGATCTGCCCTGGCGCAAGGATCGCGACCCCTACCGCGTCTGGGTCTCAGAAATCATGCTGCAGCAGACACGCGTCGCGGCCGTGCTCGAGCACTACCGGAAGTTTTTGCGGCGCTTTCCCACTGTTCAGAAACTGGCAGCAGCGCGAGAAAGCTCTGTGCTGGCGGTGTGGAGCGGTTTGGGATATTACCGGCGCGCACGGATGCTGCACGCCGCCGCCAAAGTGATCGCTAACAAGCGCGGGGGGGCATTCCCCAAAAACGCAGCCGAATTGCGTGACCTGCCCGGGGTGGGGCGCTACACCGCCGCCGCGATCGCCAGCATCGCATTCGGCGAGCCGGTCGCGGTCGTCGATGGCAACGTCGCACGCGTGCTGGAACGGCTTTGCGGCACGAGCGTTTCCAGTGAAAAAGCCTGGCTGGCCGCCGGGGCCTTGCTTGACCGTGAGCGTCCCGGGGATTTCAACCAGGCTATGATGGAGTTAGGAGCGACGGTCTGCACGCCGCGCGTGCCCGCCTGCCTGACCTGTCCCGTGGTTGATCTGTGCGCGACCCGCGGGGAACGGCCGTTCTCAGCCAAGCCGATGCGGCAGAAGAAACGCGAGATCCATTATGCGCTCCACTGCCGCAACGGCAGCGTGTTCCTGGTACAACGCGCCCATGATCTGCGCCTGATGCCGGGCATGTGGGAACTGCCTGAGATCGATGCGGACTTGCAAATTCAGAAAGAGCAGATTTCTCCTCGCGCTCGAACCGACAACCCGGCCGACCATCGAAATGACAAAAATAACCGGGACCTCGCCGGCTCTGGGCTTTTCCTTACCCTTCGTCATTCCATTACCCTGACGGACTACACAGTTCGAGTCTGGCAAGTGCCCAAACCATCTGCGCTGGCGGGAAGCTGGGTGCCCCTGCAGAAAGCAGCCAGCCTTCCCCTGACCGGCCTGGCGCGAAAAATTCTGCAACGAGCATCCAACATCCGGCAGACCCCTGCGATCATCTAAAATATGCTGGAGATGTTGAACTTTTGGCGGAGACGAAAGATGACGGCATTGGCTAGTGGTACCAAGGCTCCCGATATTGAATTGAATACCACCGATGGCAAACGGTTCTCCCTCACTAGTGAGCTCGCTCGCGGGCCGGTAGTGCTGGTGTTTTTCAAAGTCTCGTGCCCGACTTGCCAATACGCGCTTCCGTTTTACGAGCGGCTCTTCAAAGCCTATGGCCAAAAAGGCGTCACTGTGGTTGGCGTGTCGCAGAATAATGTCAAAGACACGGTCGCCTTTGCCAAGGAATTCGGCATTACTTTCCCCATCCTGCTCGACGATACAAATAAATATCCCGCCTCGAACGCCTACGGGCTCACCAACGTCCCCAGCATCTTTTGGATCGCTCAGGATGGCGAGATCGAGATCTCCAGCGTGGGCTGGATAAGATCCGACTTCGAACAGATCAACCGCAAGATGGCCGAGAGCGGCAAGGTGCAGCCCGCCATGCCCTTCAAACCAGGAGAAGACGTCCGGGACTTCCGCGCTGGTTGAGGCTCCAAGAACTAGGCGCCGGTCGGCGCCTCTCCAATAATCCGACAATCTGGTCTGCCAGCGGGGTAATCGGCCCTGAGATGGATCATCGGTACAAGTCCGCCCGACGCCCGATTCCGACAGTAGGTGCACTCTCGTGCTCGCGCGCTCTCACTATGTCATGCAATCTCGCTCCCATCCCGATTACAATTTCTTCAAGGCCGCACAGAAAATGAGCCTCCGGCGAGCGCCGCTTCGTGGGGCAGAAACCGAATTATGCAGGGAATCGCGAAGATTATCTCGGCGTGCCTGATCGTCGGTATGAGCGCGTCGGTGTGCGCTGAAGGCGGCTCCGGCGCCTCTGGCGGATCAAAAGCTGCGGCCTCCGTGCGCCTGCCAGGTCCCGCCTTCGTCGCCCTGAACACTATCAGCCCCGAGCACATTCGCTGGCACGTCCGCTTTCTCTCGCACGACCTGCTGGAGGGCCGCGGCACCGGCCAGCGCGGCGGCGACCTGGCCGCCGAATATATGGCCACGCAGTTTGCCGAGTACGGCCTGAGGCCCGCCGGGGACCATGGCACCTACATGCAGAAAGTTCCGCTGGTCGGCGTCACGACTTTGCCTGAAACCCAGGTTGCCCTCGTCCCCAAGCGCGGCGAGACCATGCAGCTGAAGCTCCTGGATGAGTACGTCGCCTACGACGAGACGCAGCAGCCCCAATCAGATATCGACTCCGAAATCATCTTCGTCGGCTATGGAATCGACGCTCCCGAATTCAACTGGGATGACTACAAAGGCGCCGACCTGAAGGGCAAAGTGCTGCTCATGCTGGTCAACGAGCCCCCCTCCGACGACCCCAAATTTTTCAAAGGTAAAGCCCTCACCTACTATGGCCGCTGGACCTACAAATACGAGGAAGCCCTCCGCAAAGGCGCGGCTGGCGTAATCCTCATCCACCAGACCCAGATGGCCAGCTATCCCTGGGAAGTGGTGCGGAACTCGAATGCCGGCGAGAAGTCGTATCTGAAGCTCAACGGCCCGGCGTTGAAAATGGCCGGCTGGATTCAGTTCGACGTCGCGAGCCGGCTGGTCACAGAGTCTGGCCTGAATCTCGCGAAGCTGATGGCCGCCGCGCAATCGCGCGACTTCCATCCCGTGAACCTCGGTGCGCGACTGCAGGCGCACATGGTCAGCAAAATCCGCAACTTCGAGTCGAATAATGTGCTCGGCATCCTTCCCGGCTCAGATAAGAGAGTGGCCGACGAAGCCATTCTCTATTCGGCGCACTACGATCATTTCGGCATCCGTTCGGATATGCCCGGCGACAACATCTTCAACGGCGCCAACGACAACGCCACCGGGTGCGGCATCCTGCTCGAACTGGCGCGCGCTTTCGGAACGTCTGCGGCGCGGCCCCGGCGCTCGATCCTGTTTGCCGCCGTCACGGCCGAAGAGCAGGGCCTGCTTGGCTCGGAATATCTGGCCAGGCATCCTCCTGTGCCCGCCGGCAAAATTTCACTCGATCTCAACTATGACGATGTAAAGCCCCTGGGCGCGCCCGAGGAGGTCCAGGTCGCTGGGGCGGAGCGCACCAGTTTCTTCCCCATGGTCGCAGCTACTGCGAAGGAGTTTCGTCTGGCGATCCGTCCCGATGCGCGTCCCGAGGCCGGCAACTTCTATCGCTCCGATCACTTCAGTATGGCGCGAGCCGGTATTCCATCGTTCTCGATCAATGAAGGCATGAAATTCAAGGGCCATCCCGAGTCCTGGGGGCTCGCGCAGGAGCAGGAATACGTCGACAAGCATTATCATCAGCCCAGCGATGAGTACCATCCGGAGATGGACTTCGTCGGCGACTCGGCGATGGCGCGATTTGGATTCGCCCTGGGCTGGGAAGCGGCCAACTTACCCAAGCTGGTTGGCTGGCAACATGGCGACGAATTCGAAGCGGCGCGCTCGAAGAGCCAGCAGTAATTCATTCTGAAACCCACCGAAGCCCTTTCTTCAGACAATAAATCCGCCAGAGATCCCGGTTATTACACTCACCGATCTGGAACCGGGATTTTGCGTGTAATCGCTGATGCCGGCAGTTCTTCACGTCCCCTTCCGCCCACGCAGGATCATGGACTTAGCGCCACCATAACCTAGGTAACTTTCGCCGCTCCGCGGCGCCTGCTAGCCTCAAATGTACTTTTGAAATCAGCAACTTCCAGAAGAGTTCTTTCCGAGGATGCCGAGAATTCCCATCTTTCGCCTGGGCGGAGCGCCTGATAAGCCGGCGCTGCCGAATCTGGCTGCCTCGACGCCGCTGGTCTCGCTCGAAGGAATTGCGGTCGGCGTTGATAATTTGCGACACGACGTGCTGCTGAGCCCGCGCTTTGTGGAACTGGGGCGCGCCCAGGTAGCTCGCTTGATCGCGCGCCATGGCGAGCTCGAAGATCTGGTCGGCGCAGAGACTCCGCAGGCCGGCGCCGCCCCTTCCTGGATCAGAATGCAAGCCAAAGCCGCGCATCCCAAGCACGATCCCGCCGCCTGGAAAGCCGCCCTGATCGAGCTGCAGGTGGCCTCTCTGAACCGGGCAAAAAGAGAGAGCAAGCTTACCGTGGATCTGCTGGCCCGGCTCGCTGTCACCAAATTTCTGCGCGTCGAGATGAACCAGCAGTTTGCCCAACTGGTCGAGCGCTGCCGTGTGCTGCTCAAAAGCTACGATAATGCGCGCCTTCAGCGAGCGCACGAACAGCGCGAGAGGCTGGCAACATTCCAGGTGCGGAAAAAGATCATCCTGCGCAAAACTGGACAGGAGATTTTCGAGACCCTCCGGGAAGTCGAGAAGAGCACCCTGGCTCGTACTCGCCGCTCTCTTTTTGGCGAGGAGACCACCGGGGGAGCCTACTTTACTTACCCGCTGTTTATGAACCGGCTGTTGTTTTCAGAGGACGGCCGCGACGATTATCTGTGCGCCGAGCATTACGTGATGCTCGGCAATTGGGACCGCGATCCCGACCGTTACGGCCGCATGCGCGAAATTGCCTCGGGATTTCTGCGCTCTCTGTACGGCGAAAAAGTCGGCAGCGAGACCATCGACGCGTGGATGAACGTTCCTGACAATGCGCGCTCGTTGGTCGGAACCGGAACGCCGGAAGATTCTGAGCAGGGAATCGCGCAGCAGGAGCGGCTTGCCCAATGGGTGCGCCTGCTGGAAGACGAGCGCGTCATGGAAAACGTGATTGCCTCGTATCATGTGGTCCCTTTGCTCAGCGAGTACGCGCCGCGCATCAACCCGCAGCAGTTAAAAAATGCGCTCGTCGACCGCACCGAATGCGATCGGGTGGAGCGCATGATCCAGGATCACGGCCGCTTGTCGCCCAACAGCCTGTATTCGGGCGTGGCCAAGGTGGCGAGTTGCCGCGGCGCGGAACGGGCGAAATTGGCGGCCCGCTTTCTGGCGGACTTCTTCCACTATCACCGCGATTTGCGCCGGCTCGAGGTCGTGAACGCGGTGCTTGATTCCGTCAACCTGGTCAGCAATGAGCGGCTGCAGGAGCTGTCGCGGGTGAATGGCACCCTCTACGAATTTCTGCTGCCGCAGGAGCAGGGAAAGACCGACACCGAGCGAGTGCTGCGCCATGTCGTCCTCAAAGCCGATGTCCGCGACTCGACCCGCCTGACTCGCAAGATGATGGAGCAGGGGCTCAATCCAGCCTCCTACTTCAGCCTGAATTTTTACGACCCGGTCAACAAGCTGCTGGAAAAATACGGCGCGCAGAAAGTATTTCTGGAAGGCGATGCCATCATCCTCGCGATTCTGGAGCGCGAAGGCGAGCCCGGCTTGGCCGTGAGCCGCATGGCCGTGCTGGCCCGCGAAATTATCGAGATCGTGCGCGGATACAACGCACTCATGCAGCGCTCCTCGATGCCGCAACTCGAGCTTGGACTCGGAATCACCCTGCAGGAATCGGCGCCCCTTTACCTGATGGATGGCGAGCACCAGATCATGATCTCCGAGGCGCTCAACGAGAGCGATCGCCTGTCCTCCTGCAACAAGCGGGCGCGCAAAATGATGGAACCCCAGGCTGGTCCCTTCCACGTGTACGCGTTTCAAACTGCGGAACTGGACGCCGACGGCAATCCGGAAGACGTGATCCTCAGCTACAATCTGGGCGGAATCCGCATGAACGAGGCGGCCTACCGGAAATTGCAGCAGGAAATTACCCTGGAGCCGCTGAAGGTGCGCCTGCCCGCCTCCATCGCCTCCTCCGACAAAGGCGAATACCACTTGTTCAGCGCGACGGTCGCAGTCGACCGCGATATCTTCCGCAGTATCGTAGTGCGGGAAAGCCGCATTCCGCGCATAAATTCCGCAGACTTTTCTGTGCAGGGATGGACAGCGCGCTCCTACTACGAGGTCTGCACCGATCCCGTCATTTATGCGGCGTTAGAGAAGCGCAAGGCCGCAGCCAAATCCTAATAACTTGAACCGGTCCTGGTGGGGCGGAAAGGGATCTGAAACGTCGCCTCCACATCCACCGGCGCGCCATTCTTCGTGGCCGGCTCGAACTTCCACTGGGCCACAGCTTCGCTGGCAAAACGGTCGAGCCGGTCGTCAACCCCACGCAGAACTCGAATGTTTCCGACGCTCCCATCGGCATGGATTACGGCGTAGAGAATCACCGTGCCATGAACATTCTCGCGCATGAGTTGCATGGGGTAAGCGGGATCGACTTTGCGCGTCGCCATGGGTTGGGAAAGATCCGCCGCGGGTGTGCCGGGATCGTGATCGGCAGATTCATGATTGAGTTCGGCGAAACGGATCACCCAACTGCCGCCGGCGGAGTTCAGGTTCGGCATGTTCAGCGTAACCGAATAGAACTTGCGTCCACCGAAGACGGCTCGCTCGGCTTCTGAGAGATTGGCGGAGCTTTGGGGCTGCATGATGCGGGCGCCGGTCACGCGCGGCGGACGCGCGCTGGCCAGCAGAGTCGGATTCACTGGCGGCGAAGTTTTTTGCGGATCGCCTGCCACCGGAGCAGCATTCGCCGCCATGTTTCCGACGTAGAGACCAGAAGGAAGATTGCTGTTCCCCTGCTTCGCGGCGCCGCTTCCCTTGCTGTCGCTACGGCCTGCGGCAGTGGAGCCGGGAGTACCCGAGGCTCCCGCGTGCCCCTCGGGAGTCGCTGCGAATGTTCCGTGGCGATTGCCCGCGAGCGAATTCGGCGGTGCTGCCATGACAGGATGCAGGTTCAGAGCGATCAGGCGTCCGCGCGAACCCGCTGCATCCAGCGCTGCCCCCGCGGCCGACGCAGGCGGCGCGACCACCTGCCGCATCAGTGCCGCCGGGTTCACTCTGCCTCCTGGAACGGCCCGCTGTTCCGCGACAGGAAGCACCGGAGCCGGAGCAATAACTGCCGGCCGGCTGATATTGAGATCTCCCAGCCGCCGCGTAGTCGCGTGGGTCACGCTCGGCGGCGGCGCGATCAATGCTGAATGCAGTCCAGGAAATGCGGCCGGAGAGTTGGAAGCACCCAGCTCAGGAGGCGGAGCCACGATTGCACTTGCGAGCTGCGGCAAGTTCCGGCGGTTCGCCAGCCGCGCTGCGTCTGGCGGAGCGGTCACGACCGAAGCTTCCAACTGCGGAGCCATGCGGTTGATCTCGGCTGCAGGAATGAGCGGCGCGGCAGGGATGGCGAGCCGTGGCCTCTGCTCGGCGTCCGACCAGGCCACAATGTTCGGCATCGCGATGTCGTTTTTGAGTTTGACCTGTGGCGGAGTCACGATCGTCTGCAGGTGATTGTCCGCCCGCGCTGGAACAGAGACGATCGGCTGCGCCGAGTATTCAGGATCCGGCTTCGCCGACGGAGATGGTGACTGCTCCCGCGTGTCGAGCGGCGGCAGATATTCCGAAGCGCTGTAGTAAACCACCTCCGAGCGCTGAAACGCCGGCGTGGGCGCGACTCGGGGCTGTGTGGCAAAAAAGCGCGTGAGTGCAATCAGCAGCGTTCCGGCAATCACGTGATAGCCGCAGGACTGCAAGAATCTTCCCCAGGGCAGTCGCCGCTTCACAAACACGTCAGGCCAGAATTCAGCGGGAGCCGACCGCAGTTCCACGTCAGGCACGCGCCGCGGAAATAACAGATCGCGCAGGTTGCCGAAAAAGACGCGAGGCCATGACGGCAACTCCACCAGCAGCCGTGGAACGTCGGCAGCATGCGGATTTTTCAGGTCGGCCCCGACTACTGACATCTTTCCATACTAGATGTCTCTCGGCGCGCTTGGATAGCCGGAAGGGCAACGTAAATCTGCCGAACGCCTGCCAGCCACCCCTGAGAAATAAAACCATTTATAATCGTCGGTTCCACGGCAAACGCAATTCTCAGTGTAAGGACACGCTTTGCTCGACTTCTTAGGAGATTTACGACGCACCCACATGTGCGGCACGCTGCGCGCCTCCGATGCCGGCAAGAGAGCCGTGCTCATGGGATGGGTGAACAAGCGGCGCGATCATGGCAATCTGCTCTTCATCGATCTGCGCGACCGCACCGGCGTGACCCAGATCGTATTCAACGTCGAAGCCGATGCGGCGATCCATGAAAAGGCGGGATCTTTACGCAATGAGTACGTCATCGCCGTGACTGGAACGGTAAAGCTGCGAGATGCCAACACTATCAACAGGAATATGCCCACCGGCGAAGTCGAATTGGTGGCTGACGAGCTGCGCATCCTGAACGACTCGAAGCTCCCCCCGTTCCTGCCATCCGACACCGCGCTTACCAACGAGGAGACTCGGCTGAAGTATCGCTACATTGATCTGCGCCGCGACGTGATGCAGTTCAACATCGAGACGCGGCACAAAGTGGCTAAGGCCATTCGAGACTATCTCTCCTCCCAGGGATTCTTCGAAATCGAAACCCCCTTCATGACGCGCTCGACGCCCGAGGGTGCGCGCGATTACCTCGTTCCCAGCCGCGTGCAGCCCGGGACGTTTTATGCCCTGCCGCAGTCGCCGCAGCTATTCAAGCAGATCCTGATGATCTCCGGTTTCGACAAATATTTTCAGATCGTGCGCTGCTTCCGCGATGAAGATCTGCGCGCCGATCGCCAGCCCGAGTTCACCCAGATCGACTTGGAGATGTCGTATCCGCAGGCCGAGCGCGTGTGGGAAGTGGTGGAAGGATTTTTGGCCGCGGCCTTCCAGGCGGCGGGCGAGAGCATCAAGACGCCGTTCCCGCGCATGGATTACGACGAAGCCATCCGCCTCTACGGAATCGACAAGCCCGATCTTCGCCTGCCCCCGTTCACCGATGTGCGCGAGTGCTTCACGCCGGAAAATCTGCAGGATCTCGCCATCAACGCGAATCTTCCGGTGATTGCCCTTCGCACGCCCAAGGTCGGCGAGCTTTCCCGCAAGGAGCGTGACGACATCAAGCCGATGTTCCACGCCAAGGGCGGCGCCCGCGTCTACGAAGATTTCAAGCG
>DASYYT010000051.1:0-9047 GCA_035949755.1 Candidatus Sulfotelmatobacter sp. | reverse complement strand
CAGACCTCGGAGGTGAGACCTCAGCAAGAATCACGTAGGGGCGGACCCATTGGTGCGCCCGGCGGCCCGGAATTTTCGGGCCGCTTTGATTCTTGGTGCCGCGGAAGAAAAGGGGGAACCTTCCGGCTGTGCCCATTCTTCCCCGCGGATAATTTCAAATGTTATCCGCTTGCGTTGCGGTGCAGCTTTTGCCGAGCGCAGCTAGAATAGTTTAGGAAGTTGGATCTGTATATGAAACGTGCCGTGGAATCCGCCTCTGCATCGATCGACGCGAAGATCAAGGAACTTGGCGACTGGCGTGGGAAGACGCTCGCAAAAGTACGCGAAATCGTGCACGAGGCAGACCCTGAAATCGTCGAAGAGTGGAAGTGGGCCAAACCGAAATCACCCGGGACTCCCGTCTGGTCCCACGGCGGCATCCTCAGCACGGGGGAGACGTACAACGTCGTCAAGATGACATTTGCCAAGGGAGCGGCCTTGCCGGACCCTGCAGGTCTATTCAACTCCAGCCTCGAGGGAAATGTCAGGCGCGCCATCGATATCCACGAAGGCGACAACATCGAGGAGGCGGCATTGCAGGATCTGATCCGCGCTGCCGTGGCGCTCAATCTTCAAGGCAAGAATAAGCCAAAGCCGCAGCGATCCTGAAGCTGAGTCGAGGGCACCGAACTCCGCTTCGGTTAACCAAATCGATTCCCGCGGCGACAACAGATCTCACTTGTTCTGTGGTGGAGCGCGTAACTGAGCCCTGCGGTCGAGTGGCGCTGCGGGAAGGCCATGGATGATATCTGGGCTTTAAGCACGTGATGAGCACTCGCCTACTCTTCTATATGAGATAGTTCCTAATCCAGCCGAGGGGAAAAGTCCGTCAGCGCCAGAAACGTGGAGTCAACTTTTTCCACCAGCTTTCCGTTGGCTTCGGACTTGTCCTTGACACTCTTCCACTCGGCGTCTTCTTCAAACGATTTCCAGGCGCTGGCTGCCGCTTCGCGACTGGGATGCTGAAGAATATAGATCAGCGTGTTGCTCTTTTCCGGCTCATCCACAGGCGTCCAGTATGCAACGCTTTTCATTCCGTGACGGTCAAAGATTTTTATCGTGTGCTCGCGAAAGCGCGCCTCGAGGTCAACTAATCTCCCTCGTGCTGTATGATAAACGCGAAGTTCATAAACGCCCGCTTGCACCAGACTCGCGGTTTTCTCTTGGGAAGCCGCCCGGAAGGGTGCCGGCAGCAGGCTCACCGCAGGGAGCGCTAGCGCCTGAAGCAATGTTCGTCTTTTCACGGCACGCATTCTAACAGACGGGTGAATCCATGAACTTGACGCTTTGTGGGGAATAGCGGGGTTCAACACGGATGCCGCCCGGTGCCTCGCGGTGAGACGGAAGGTTCAATCTCTGGCTTTCAATTCTTGAACCTCTCGGCAGTTAGGATCGGCCGATCTGGCGGCATGTGCGCAGGTTTGGCGGAATGTGGAGCCCCAGGCGCCCCACGATTTCCGCCAGGGCTTCCAAGAATGTTTCGCAGCCTTTGTCGAGGCCCAGGCTGGATTTATCGAGGAAGGCAAACGCACCGTCCTGCTGGAGGCGTGCCGCATTTTTCGGCGAGAGCCCGGTGAAGACCACGATGGCGATGTGGGCGGTCGCAGGATTTTTCTTCAACGCGCTCAGCACGTCCGGGCCGGACATTTTGGGCAGCAGCATGTCGAGCAGGATCAAATCCGGCAGATGCTTCTCCGCGGCCTGCAGCGCAGTCACTCCATCGGCCGCGCTCAGAACTTCATAGCCCGCGCGCGCCAGGGCCCGCTCAATCGCCATCCGCAGGAACTTGCTATCATCCACCAGCAAAATCTTCGTCATCTGCCGTCCGTTCGACGCCCAATGTAGACACCCTGCCCGACGCGGTTCCTGCAAGGGGCTTCACAATCTGTTATCGGCAGAGGGAGGAAAAACTTCACGTCCGGAATGGGGCTGGTGAGCCAGCGCCGCACAGGCCCAGCTTCCCTTATAAAAGCAGCGCGCGCAAGCTGGTTCTCATCTAAGATTGAGGCAGGCGCCGTGTCATGGCAGATGAATCCATCACGATTTCTCCCGGACCGAAGTTCCGCACGGCCATGCTGCTGGCCGTCGTGGCCGACGCGCTGCAATTGGTCGTGTTTCCCATGTTCGTGGAGGGGGCTTTTTCGCCAGCCGACGACGCACTCGACCTGGCCATGGCAGCGCTGCTGACCCACCTGCTGGGATGGCACTGGGAATTTCTGCCTTCATTTTTCGCCAAACTGGTTCCGGGCATGGATCTGGTCCCATTCTGGACGATGTCGGTGGCCAGCGTGTGGCGCAAGGCCAAACGGGTTGCCGAAGCGGAGAAGGTGGGGGAACAGCTTCCGCCGGCGCAGCTGTCCAAGTAAAGTTTCAAGGTTTCAGAGTTGCAAGGCCCGCGTCGCCGCCAACTTTGGCGCGACGCGGGTTTATCTTTCTGGGAATTACTAAGCGGCCCGGCGGCGCTCGTGGGCAGGCATGCCGGCATCCCAGTCGGTCGTCGCGATGACGCAAACTTCATTTGCGGCCTGTCCCCAGAAATATTTCGCTTCGGGTTCGTCGGCGAAGCCCAGCAGCACGGGCGCGAGGGCAGCCGTGCTGGCCTGGACGGCGTCGAGCGTGCCGTGCATTTTGAAGTTGATAGGCTTGACGGCGTCACCATCGTAGTCGGTGTTCATGGAGACGCCCCCGACCATGCCTCCATGGATGAAGGCGGCAGTGGCGGCGCGTCCTTTGCCGCGGATGGCGAACCATACGCCTAGCCCGAGGAAATAACTGGTTACGGCGAAGTCGAGCCAGGCATGCACTTTGGGGCTGATGTACTTGGGCACCTTGCGGAAGGCGTCGGGGATAGTGCCTTCGTCCACTTCGACCTTGTCCATCTGATCGCGCATCTGCTGGCCGACCTTTTTCATGCCGGAGTCAAGACGATCCGTTATTTCGCTGACGCGGCTGGCGGTTTCGTGGGCGTAATGGGCTGCTTTTTCAGAGATGTCGCTGCGGGATTGTTTCGGGCTGTCATCGGGTGTCATGATTGGATCCTTTGATTTGTGATAACAACCTGCGGTCGGGGTGTCGATAGGGGGAAGTACGTAAGGGAGGATTGGGTCATTGAGTCATTTCGTCATTGGGGAATTGAAAACTCGGTTAGGACCTTGTTTTTCAACCAGCGGTTGCGTTTTTGCGAACTGCGGTTGCTCGAGGGATTGGAAGGCCCGCTTTTTTCCAGAGCTTTTGCCAGTGCCAGATACCGTAGGCGGCGTGGGTGGGGAGACGATAGCCTAACTGGTGGGCGAGCATGATAATTTGTCCGCGGTGATGGGCTTCGTGCAGGAAGATGTAGGAGAACATCAATCCTCCGGCAGGCCAGACCGGAGCCCAGGCGCCGCGGGAAAACTTAGTGACGCGGCGGTTGGGATTTTCTGAAAGTGCGTCGGTGAGCATGCGCAGGCATTGGACTGCGCTTTTTTTGTGCGCCGCCGAGGCCTGCTTGAGAGTGCAGCGCGCCGGATCTAACGCGGGCGGACACTTCAGATGCGGGGCGGAGTGTTTGATCCAAACCAGCCGGCAGTTGTGGAGGTGGGCGAAGATGGCGGCGATGGTGCGTCCGCTGCCGGGGTTGCCGGGCGGGTGCGCGCGCCAGGCATCGGGGTCGAGGCTGGCGAAGATGAGCTGATTCATGGCGTGGTTGATGGCGTAGGTCTGGAGGAGAGAGACGCGGAGATCGGATTCGGGCATACGTTCACCTGGGATCGCGGAATTTTACTTCGCCGTCTCGGCGCGCGGAAGTCCAAAGCCTGGGCCACATGGAGGAAGGCCCGGGCAGCGCTCCGTCGGCGGCCTGAGTACGACAGTAACTGCTGGATTTGCACTTTGCTGGCCCGGCATCGTGCAAGGCCTTGATTTGCGGAGAGTTCTTCTCTAATGCCGTTCTGGAACCACTCGAAAATAAATGGGTTAAGGGCGGGAACTCTGGATGCGGGGGTGGAGTCTATCACTAATATGAAGTACTGGCTCCGCTTCGATTAACCAGACTGGCCGAACAGAAATTTCAGGGCGCGGTAGGGGTGGAAAAATCCTATAATCTAGGGGCGCCATCATGGCGGGAGCAACCACCTTGGGAGATCTGGCAAGCGCGATCGGAGTTCGATCGCAGGAAGAAGCCGCAATCGTCGCGGAGCTGAAAGCTGGCTCGGAGGCGGCGTACGCATGGCTGATCGGAGAATTTCAACAGCCGGTGTATGGACTGGTGTACCGGATGCTGAACGATCCGTCCGACGCGGCCGACACGACACAGGATGTCTTCCTGAAAGTGTTTCGCGGCATGAAACAGTTCCACGGCGAGTCGAGTTTAAAGACGTGGATTTACCGAATTGCGCTGCATGAGTCGGCGAACCGGAGACGGTGGTGGTTCCGGCACAAGGCGCGGGAGACGTCGATTGAACCCGTGGATCCAGAGTATGCCGGCGCAGGGGAAAGCTCGATGCAGGCGGCGCTGACAGATCACGGTGAGTCGCCGTTTGAGAATGTGGCGCATCATGAAGTGCAGGCGCGGGTGGAGGAAGAGTTGAAGAAGGTTCCGGAGCCGTACCGCACGACGCTGATCCTGCGCGATCTGGAAGAGATGTCGTACGAAGAGATTACCGAAGTGCTGGAGATTTCGCTGGGAACGGTGAAGTCACGGCTAACGCGCGGCCGCGAAGCGTTGCGCCAACGGCTGGCCCCGTATGTAAGGGAAGTTGGAGATGAATTGGGATTGACCGCGCCGGAAGAGCGCGACGATCAGGTTGCTGGAGGGGGTAGAAGGGTCGAGGTGCTGCCATGAAGGGCACACGGGAGATTACGGTAATGCCGTGCCCGCGGGCGAAACGGCTGTTCTCGCCATATCTGGATGGAGTGGTCACGGGCGTCGAGATGCTCGCGCTGCAAGATCATTTGTCGGGATGCCGGGAGTGCCGGCAGGAGTATCAGGCGCTGCGGCAAACGCAGCAGTTGCTGGCGAGCGCAAGGAAGCCGAAGGCGCCAGCGGATCTGGGATTGAAGCTGCGGCTCGCGATTTCACGGGAAGTGGCTGCCAGCCGGCGCGCTCCCTTTGAAGGATTGCGCGTGCGACTGGAGAATGCGCTCCAGGCCTTCATGGTTCCGGTGACGGCAGGCTTTTTAAGTGCGCTGATCATTTTTGGGATCGCGATGGTGTATTTTGTGGCGCCGTCGACGCTTCATGCCAATAATGACGTGCCGTTGGTGATGGTGAATACCGCGCCAGAGTTGCAACAGAGCGCGTTCGGGTTGACGATGGATTCGATCGATGCCGACTCGCTGGTGATCGAGGCCTATGTGGACGCCAACGGGCGAGTGCAGGATTACCGGATTCTGTCGGATTCGGCGAACTCGAAGCAAGTGCTGCCTGAGGTTAAGCGGATGCTGATCTTCACCACGTTTCGTCCGGCGCTGTCCATGGGACGTCCGACGCCGAGCAGGGCGGTGTTGTCGTTTTCGAAGATTAGCGTGAGGGGGTAGGCAGGGGCTAGGGGTCAGTGATCGGTGGTCAGTGGTCAGTAAAAAGATTAATGGCGGAACGCCTAGCGTTCCGCCATTTGTTTTGGAAATCATTCTTCCGCTTATTGACTGCAAGTGTCACTGACCTTATGAAGGTCGGTGACTTTCAGGTGTCCATGTTCGGCGTGTTCTTTGGTCGCGCCGGTATCGTGGGCCATTTCCTTGCTGTCCTCTTTCATGTTGTGCATCTTTTCATGGGAGACGACGCCCTTGGCTTCGACTTGCTGGTTCACATGAGCGGCCAGGTCCACGGAATTGTTTTCGTGGATTTCCCACGTGCTGCCATCATTGGCGGTGAGAAGATATTCATTGCCCCCGCCGGACTTGGTGAGGCATCCGGTGATATTGCGGACTTCCCCTTTCGAGTTGGTATTGGCGTCCTCCTGGGCAACCGCCCACGCCGTAGTGAGTCCTGCAAAAAGCAGACACAGCAGCAAACGACCGAACGTATTTTTCATAGAGTTGCTCCTTTGATGAGGCCCTCGATGCGAATGCGGGCCGTCCGACACTTACATCAGGAAGATAGGTTGCGGTTTCGGGGGTGCGTGTTGCCACCAATACAGCGAATGTAGAAGGTGAGAAGGCAGAATACAGAAGGCAAAAGACGCTGGTGCGACTGCCGGCGGGACGTTTTCACGTGTCGCTACCTAGTGGACGAGATGCTGCCAGTTCAGGACGAAGTGGATCGGTTCGGGAAGGTTCTCGCCGGTTACGCGTTCGGCAAGGATGCGCTTGCCATCCGGAAAGATGGACAAAAGGGTCAGATTGGCCGGCAGTGTGAGCAACTCTTTGGGCGCGGAAAATTCCGGCTTATCGCCAGCGAAGTGAATGTCCACGCTATAGATTTTGTCGTTGTTCTTGTAGCGGATGCTGTTTCCGTCGGGGGACCAGAATTCCTGACCACTGATCCCGCCGTTGGAGATTTGCCATTTGGTCCCCGCAGCAGGAAATGTCGTGACGTAGAGTTCTTCACTGCCGGTCTCATCGGAACCAAAGGCCAGCCACTTGCCGTCGGGGGAAATCCTGCCTAAGCGCTCGTTGTAGCGAGTGTTCAAGATCGGAAGCAATTTTGCATCGCCCTGCAGATCGAGATAGTGGATATCGAAACCGGTCTTCGAATTCTGCACATTGCAGATTGCGTAGCGGCCATCACGTGATAAGTCGGTGACCGTGACACTGCCACCGACGCGATCGAGCAGCACCTGTTCCTGTCCCGCTGCGCCTAACTCGCGGCGGACGACCGAACTGACGTAGCCGGTAGTGGTCGCAATAAAGACATATTTTCCATCGGGTGAGACGACGGCGGTCTGGCCCGTTTCCAGGTCGGCGGTCAGGCGATTGACGGTTTTGCGTTGCACATCGGCGAGCCAGAGGCTGTCACCGTTGGAAGTGGGAGTAGAGCGATAGAGGACCGCCGTTTGAGCAGCGGCAGAAAATGTCCCGCCGACGTAGGGGGCGGGTTCGCCCCAATGCTCGAGTTCTTTGCCGGAAGCGTCGAGCCAGACCAGTTCGCGATTCTGTATCGAAGAGTTGCGATAGATCAACACGTTGTGACTGACGGAAAAATAGCCCTCGTTGCGGGGATTGTAGAACTCGATATTGGCCGCCAGGGGAATCGGTTTGCCCTTGAAGCGGAGACCGGAGGAATCGAATTCCTGGGCGAACAGCGTGCCTTCCTTCACATAGAACAAATAGCCATCACTGAAGGCGATGTTGGAGCCCGCGTCAAGAATTTGCCTGGGAGCGCCTCCGTCGAGGGAGCCGGCATAGACGCTGCCGATGGCGTCCTTTCCGCGCTGCACAAAAAGGAAGTGCTTGCCGTCAGGCAGGAAATAAGGATTGCGGTCAGTGAACTGCTTATCGTCTTGCGGAGCGGCAGTGGCCTCGACGGGCGTGCCGCCTGCGTCCGACACGGATTGTAGCGGGCCTGCGATGCGGGGAGCAAAGATGATGGTGCCCTGCTCGTTCCAGGTGCCGCCGCGGCCGTCGAGAGCGTCGCAGAGGATTTGAGCTGGACCACCGGCGGCGGGAATCTTTTTCAGTTTGCCATCGGCGAAGAAGCCGAGGTATTTGCTGTCCGGAGACCAGAAGGGAAAGATTCCGCCCTCGGTTCCGGCTAGCGGAGTGGCTTCGCCAGTGCTGAGGCGGAGCAGGAAGACTTGGCTTTCGCTGCCGCGGAAAGTGACGGCGTTTTTCATGGCGCCAAAAGCAATCTGCTGACCGTCAGGGGAGAGGACGGGAGCGCCCCCCATGATGGGAGTGAAATCGAAGCCTGCGGGCTGGTTGATACGAGTCTGAATTGGCTGCTGCGCCGAGGTGAGGCGATTCGCGTAAATCAGGACGAGCACTCCGGCGGCCACGGCGAGCAGCCAGCCGGCGATCATGGCGGCGGTGAGGGCGGTGGATTTCTTCTTGCGACGCTCGGTCACGATGGCAGGAGCGCCGACCTGGCTGCCGCCGGCGGCGATCCACTGCAGTTGGAGCTTGAGATCATGCGCGCTCTGAAAGCGTTCGTCCGGCTCTTTCGCCAGGCAGGTACGGACGATCTGCTCGAGCGCGGGAGGCGTCATGGGCTGCAGCGTGGCGAGGGGCTCGGGATCTTTTTCGAGAATCGCGCTGGCCAGTGAGAGCTGGCTCTTGCCCTGGAAGGCGCGCTTGCCGGAGAGCATTTCATAAAGCATGGCGCCGAACGCGAAAATGTCGCTGCGCGCGTCGGCTTCTTTTCCCTGGATCTGCTCCGGGCTCATGTACTGGACGGTGCCGACGAGAGTTCCAGCAACGGTGACGGGCGAGGCCATGTTCGACATGGTCGCGGCCATGGTTGCCATCGAGGAGACGTGGGCGCCGGATTGTGGACCGGCGGGGAACGCGACGGACTTGGCCAGGCCGAAATCCATGAGCTTGGCGCCCGACTTGGTCAGCATCACGTTGCCGGGCTTGAGGTCGCGGTGCACGATGCCGTTGCGATGGGCTTTGTCGAGAGCGTCGGCAATCTCGATGGCGATCTTGAGCGTCTCGTCGGGAGTCAGCGGCTTGCGGGCGAGGCGGGCATAGAGGGTCTCGCCTTCGAGGTACTCCATGACCAGGTAGTCGAAGTCGCCCTGTGATCCCACGTCATAAAGGACGCAGATGTTGGGATGCTGCAGGGCGGAAATGGCCTTGGCCTCGCGCTCGAAACGCGCGCGCAGATCGGGATTGGAGTTGAGATGGAGCGGCAGAACTTTGATGGCGACGGTGCGTTCGAGGCGGCTATCGCGGGCGCGGTAAACCTCACCCATACCGCCCGCGCCGACGGCGGATTGAATCTCGTAGGGGCCTAGCTTGGTTCCCGGGGTGAGAGACATGGGTCGGGGGATTATAACCCAGGGCTCAGGGGTCAGTTGCCATTACTCAGTTGTGGATCATTGGCGGATTCAAAAAGGCGTTCTAACTCCTGACCACCGGCACTGATC
>DASYYT010000050.1:0-47442 GCA_035949755.1 Candidatus Sulfotelmatobacter sp. | reverse complement strand
GCGCTATTGGAGTCCACATCCATCTTCCCGATCTTGATCTTGCCCTGATATTCGGAGGCCAGTTCTTCGACGATGGGTGCAATGGCGCGGCAGGGGCCGCACCAGGTTGCCCAGAAGTCCACCAGCACGGGCTTATCCGATTTCAAAACATCCTGGTCGAAGTTTGCATCCGTAACTTCGACGATTCCGTTGCCTGCCATTTTCTTTCTCCTCTGTTGTGTAAATCGCGTTTTTTGGTCGAAGCTCCACTGAAGCCCCGGTCCCAGCGATCGATATAAGTGCTTTCCCCAAAGGGGAGTCGAACTATCTATCGTAACACTGGGGTTAGATGCCCGGGGAGGGGGAAAGTCGCAACTGTCTAGGGGTACCGATTGTCATGCGCTGCGGCGTTCAGGGGCGTCATTGGCGCGCAAACTTGGGCCTTTCTTGCCACCCTTACCCCCCTCACCCGAAGCACCGTGGCACTCAGCACAGTGCATTTCGAAGAGCTTTGCCCCGGCCGCCAATCCCGAACCCCTTAGTTCTTCGCCGGAGGAGCATAAAACGCTTACTCTTGATCAACGTCCGCACAGACGGCTAACCGCCATTTCGCCGAAAAGAAAAAGCGCCCTCGACTTTTCAGTCCAGGACGCCTCGGCAGCCCTCCCCCAGAACTGCCAAACCACGATTGGATATTAAGAGCGCCCTCATTTTCTGTAAACGTCACTTTGGTAATCCATCAGGATGGCCATCTGCGGAGGGCGTACGAAAGTACTCGCAACCCTTCCCGATGAATGAGGAAACGAGTACGACAGTTCGTTGAACGACTGGGACAGGGTGCACCAGCTTTCGCCGGTCACGCGAGAGGGGGTTCTTTCACGGACGAAGACGTCTGCGAGCTTATTGTTTTTGCCAGGTCAATCCGTCGTCGCCCGTAACCCAGACTTCCGAGGTAGAAGTGGAAACTCTGCCATGCTGTGCGTCGACGAATTCGAGGCTGACCACGTCGCCGGTCAGAACCGCTCCAGCGGCAGAAGGTGTCACTTTGTTCCAGTGATATCCGCCATCTACCGAGTGATAGAGTTGGCCTGCCGATCCGCCCGCCCAAACTTCCGCCCCATTGGCCGTTACCGCCCGGAATACGATCGGCTCATTCGCCTTCTTGCCGGCATCCTTGGCTCGCTCCAGCGAGACCGGGGGAGCTGCCTGGAAGTTGCTCTGCGCCGGGGAGACCGGGCCGCCTTTCACACTCACGTCTTGCCAGCTATTGCCCCGGTCCAAAGAACGTTGCAGGCCTCCGGCCGAGGTAATCGTCCAGCGGGCAGTCGCGACGGGAAACACAACCTGGGTATTCGCTGCGGGTGCTGAAGCCGCCAGCGTTTTTTCTGGCTCCATGTGCACGATGGTGGTATCAGTGGGCTCCTTGGCTCTGCCTACCTTCTCTTCGCCGTGACCGTAATTAGAGGATTGATCGGCGATTCCTTCATTCTTCTGTATATCCAGAGCTTGCGACCGCGTATTGGCCGCAGCCGTCGACGGCTGCGCTTCGACCGCTTCTGCTGAAGACGGAATTCTTGCTGCCGGTTGATTGGCGGCTTCCTGGTTCGCCATCGGCGATGGAGGAACGGGAACCTTGTTCCGGTTCGAACCTTGCTGCTGAAATTGATTCGCCGGTCGTGGGAGCGCCGCGCGATCGAGGCCAGGTCCGACCGCGGCGGGCGCAGCATTTACCGGAGATGCTGCCGGAGTGGACCGCGACACCCCACCTTCCTCCGCCGCCTTACCCGAAACCGAAACTGAGGGCGTTATTTTCTTTTCCTTATCCTGCTCGGTCTGTGGTTCTGGGGATGCAACGGCTGGCAACCCTTCATTCCTGGCCTGGGTCACTGCAGGCGGGGCGGCTTTATACGCCACCATTGATGACCTGCGGTGCTGAAAATGCGCAATTCCCAATGACGCGATGATCGCCAGTCCCGCGACGGCAAATCCCCAGCGCAACACCGGCCAGGCAAACAAGGTTCGCTTAGCCACCGTGACGGGAGCTTCCGCTGCCTCTATCGGAGGCAGCGCGAGAGCCACAATGTCGCGGCATTCTCCGCAGCGAGCCAGATGTTCGAGCACCGTCGCGCGCTCAGTGTCACGCAAGGATTGCTCTGCGAAAGCCGTTAGTATGTCAGCATCGGGGTGATCGGCGGCGACAGTTGCCGCCCTCAGCCTCTCGCGCACGATTTTGGAGACGTTCTCCATACACTCCAGCGACTAACTCCTAACCGCATGAATCCTGTTTGTACCTTCGACTAACTTTCGCCTTCCCGGACTCTGGCTTCTGCTCTCTTCTCAGAGAACGCCGGAGGGCGCGATTCTTGCGCTAAACTGCGTCGAATATCTATCTGCAGATCACGAACATCCACCTCCAGGGCCTCCTCGGCCTGCCGCCGCGACATGCCACGCTTCGCCAGTGCGGCGACAATCTGCTTGCGCAGGCTTTTCGCCAGCTTATCGAGCTTGCGGCTGATGGTGGACTCGTGCACGCCCAGCATGCGGGCAATCTCGGCCAAGGTTCGGCCATCGAGATAATACGCGCTCAGAACCATCCGGTCCTCGGCGCAGAGGGCAGCTAGCGCCTCGTCGGTCGACTCCGCCAGACGATCATCCGAGCGTCGAACCGGCTCCGGCTCGGGAGCACGGAACTGCGCGCCTTCCTCCGATTCCTCTTCCAGGCTCACCAGACGCCTGGTGCGGCGATAGCGGTTCACGTATTCCTGCGCCAGAACGGTGCGCAGCCAGCCTTCCAGCGATCCTCGTCCAGTGTAAGAAGCAAGCTTGCAAACGCGTTGCCCGTCGCGCGTGGAAGTGCCGTAGAGGTCGGCGTAAAGAGTATCGGCAAGATCTCGCGCGGCGGAATCTTCGCGCGCGATGCGCAGAGCCGAAAGGTAGAGTTTTTCGCGATAACGCGTCAAAAAAAGTTCCCACGCGGGGTTGCTGCCGGCGGCGCAGGCGCGCGCCAAGGCCAGTTCCTCCACGCGCAGGCTCAGGAAAAACGTTCGCACCTCAGCTTCGGATTGCAGTGTCCCGCAATGCCTCGCTCCCACGTCCAACAGAACCGCTGCCAACCATTCGCGAGCCAGCCCTAACTTCTCGCAACCGCTTTTGACATGCAGTTCAGCCAGCAGGTCGTTCACGACCGACTGCACGGTAGAGGTTGGCTTCGAGGACATCATCATGCGGTGGAGCGTAGCTATCCTGCGGCTCGCAACGTCTTGCAGGCTTCACAGGGACAGATTTCGCGCAAAAACTTCCACGAGTAAATCCCCAGATCGTGATTGTCGTTCCAGGAAAACTTAATGGCGTATTTGCCCACGCCTTCGGCGGAAAGCGGCTTGGCCGCAGGCTTGAACATGGGCAGCGCACCCGCAGCCAGTTTCGCCGGCTCGCCCGGCCGCCGTCCCGCCTTGCCGCGTTCTTCTTCGCACATCGCGCAAGGACAAGCATCGCGCAGGTAGACGAAGCTGTAGTGCGAAAGGTGGCCGTCTTGCCATTCGATGTCCACGCCCCTGCCGCTGGTCAGATTGACTTTGACCGATTTGGGATCAGTCGCAGCGGTGGGGGCCTGAAGCGGAGACTGCATAGGATAAGTATCGCACAGCAGGGCAGGGTTGTTCGCCCCTGCCCGGCGCCGGTTGCGGCTACCGCAAGCCTCAGGTAAGGCTACTCGCGATCTGAGTCATGGTCGGGCTGGCCGGCACTCTTCAGCGTGACTTGATCGTGCGAAAGGGCGCCGCTTTTTGGTGTTTGTGCCTGCGGCTCAGGTTTCGGCACAGGAGGATGCGAGGCTTGCTGGACTTCGGCGGGCTGCACGCGGCTGATGGGATTCGTCATAGATTCAGTCTCCTGCGAGAAAGGATCGGCGGCAGCAAAGGAAACTTTATGAGGTGGGAGTGAATTCGTAATCTTTGGTAAGAGTAACTACGGGCGAAAAAGTCAGAGCCCGCCTTGTATTCGCGGCGGGCTCTTCGACTGAGAAACGTATCCCGCGAACTTGCTAGCGGTTCTTAGAAGGGGTGATATCGACCACGTGCAGCGTGTTGTTGCTGGGGTCCATGGTGGCCATTACCTTCACGTTCTTGCCTTCATACTCTTTGGCCTTGGACTGATCATCCAGCTTGTACGAGGTCGAGGTGGCGCTGTCTTGCAGAACGTACTCGTCACCCGACTTGGTGATTTTGCCTTCGAAGCTGCGAGCCGACTCGCCAGGAGTAGTCGCGCTGGTCTGGCTTGACGTGGTGGAGTTGGGCGTGGTGCTCTGAGCCGGTGTGGACGGAGTGCTCGAGGGTGTCTGCTGCGCCATCAGATTCATTCCAAAACAAGACATACCGAGCAGTGCAACGATACAGAGAAGCCGTTTCATTAACCTACCTCCGAGAAATGTGTTTTCTGAATTGGGGTGACTCTCCCGCATTGCGAGGATGCAAGCAGCGTGCCAAGCCAGCCCAGTTACTAACTGCAAGATTTTCAGTAACACTTGGTCCGGGTTACCGGGTGGAGTGTGCAACGGCTGCCGCTTGCCCTGAATTTTTGTCATAATGCGAATTTGCGGCATTTCTACAGTGATTCCATCACGTCGCGGCGATCCGGGATTCGGCGGTTAGTTCAGGGGCAACTGCCGCTGCGAATTGTGCGCGGCGGCAGGCGCAATTCTCAGGGTAACTGTGGGAAAAGCAAATTCGGATACGGGATTCACCCTAGTGCCGTGAGCATGGGGAGCCGGTATGGTTAGGCATCATCTTGCTGAAGTAGGAATTCTGCACGCTTTCCTGCGACGCCAGTCAGGAGAATCGATCATGAGCGCCACCGGAGCTGCCGCCTACGGAATGTATCCGCGCAACATCGCATTGCCCGACGTGGTATGCGCACTGAGGCAAGCGGGATTTGAGAAGCAAGATATTTGCATGGTGCTTTCGCCGGCCCATCCGGATGCGGCGCACCTGGGAGATGCGAGCCAAGTTGATGGCTACGACGGAAGTTGTGCGCGCATGCTGGCGTGGTATTCGCAGCTGGGCGCCGTGGTGATTCCGACGGTCGGATTTTTCGTGCGCTCGCAGGAGTTCTTGCAAGCCTTGACTGCAGAGCTGAATTTCCCAGCCCTGTCGCGCTGGGCGCGAACCTTGATGCGCCTGGGTTTCTCTCCGGATGAGGCGAAGCGGCTGAGCCGCCAACTGACCGATGTGGGAGCGCTGGTGTACGTATCGTGTCCGGAAGGCGCGAAAACCAGGGGCGCAATCGAGTTGTTGCGGCGTACCGGGGCGCGGGAGGCCGCCAGCCTGGGAATGGACAAGGCTGCGGCTGTGGCTGCCGCATGAGAAGGTCTTAAGCCCTAAGCGCTATGAATGACGGCGGCGCGCGCAATGAGCTTGCAGTTCTGATTCCAACCCAACTCTTCAGAGAGTCCTAGCGGGTTCCCGTGGCACGGGAAATTTCTTCACGATAGCAACTTCCAAGTCCCACCAGTCAGTTCGGACAGAGCTTAGGATTCACGGGCTTACGCGGCCCTCATGTCAATGACTGGATGGCAGGCGAGTTGCACTCTCAAAACCAACGTTTTGTGGAGATTGGGCATCTACCGCCTGTCCACGAGTTCGGAGGACGTTTTGTTGAAAGCACACCGGGTGTGGATCGAGATCGTGCTGTTGGGAGCGGCGATCGCCTGTGCCCTGGCATTGTTGATTGCAACCCTCGGAGCGGCAGCTGGGGCGGCCGTAGACGGACTGGCGCTGCAGCAACAGAATCCAGCACCGAGCCGGCGCGCACAGGACGCGGCCACCCCAGAGCAAACGTACGAGGGAGTAGTAACGTGTTCCCGGTGCAAGGCGAAGCACTCGGCTGCTTTGGGGCAGTCGCCGGAAGTCTGCGTGCGGATGTGCGTGCACGCCGGAGCGCATTTCGCGCTGGTGAATGCGGAGTCGGTGTTTCTGCTGGATGGTAATTTAGGCGCGCTTAAGAAAGTGGCCGGGGAACGGGTTCGAGTAGTCGGCAATCTCGAAGGAGACACGATCCGGGTGAAATCGGTGAGGGCGCTAAGCTAGGCAGCGGGAGCAAGGAGATGAAAGAAATTCTGAATCGTCTGGTATTGGCGTTTGCCATCACGCTGGTCGCGTTCGCACTGGCATCATTGGCGCACGCCCAGCAAGCTGATGAGGACCGAACGCCCGTCGCTCCACAAACCCAGCCGGCCCGGACCGTTCCTGAGTCGGGCGCGAAACAGGAACGCTGGCAACAGAGCCAGCAGAACCTCACGCCGAAAGCCAACGACAAAGCCAATGATGACGACGAGACGCAAGATGCGCTAGCGTTCACGGGCCGAATCGTCGAGCAGAACGGGCAGCTGGTGCTGAACGATCCGGTCACAAAGCTGGATTACCAATTGGACGATCCGAGCAAGGCTAAAGCGTATATAGGAAAACAGGTGAAGATCATCGGCAAGCTAGGGATGAAGAAGAACACGATTCACATTGATAGTATCGAGCCGTCCTCCTGAAGGAGTTCGGCTGGGCCGCGGCCGGTCTGCCGAAAGACCCTCAGAGCCCCCTGGAAAAGGCCCATCGGGGGAAGAGAATCCGCTCAAAATCTACGGCATAAGCTGGATAGCATGTGCCGGGCAAGCTTTCGATACTGGGTTTCAAGCGCGAAAGAGAAAGAAATCGAGTGAGCCAACGACCAACTTTTTGGAGGTAAGAAAACGACCAACTTTTTGGAGGTAAGAAAATGTCGATCACGAAAGTTACATTGCTCTCGGTAATCTTATGTTGCGGCAGTTGGGTAGTAGCGCAGAGTTCAGCGGGCGGAACAGCTCCGGCGGGCGGCGCGGGTACGGCGGGACAAAGTTCGACGCCGGGCTCAACGACTGCGCCGGCGGGAACGGCGACCTCGCCTGGAACGACGGGCACAACGACTCCGCAGAGCTCAACGACGCCCGGCAGCACACAGAGCACTCCCAGCACGACGCAGAGCACTCCGGGCAGCACAACCCCGAGCACAAGCAATCCGGACGCAACGTCGCCCAGCACAACCAACCCGGGGGCAACTACCCCCAATAGCACAACTCCCGGATCGGCGAACACGGTAACGCCAGGGGCTCCGGGCAGTTCGAATCCGAGCAGCACGACTCCGGGCAGCACCAGTCCGAGCACCACTCCGGGCAGCACGACCACAACCCCTGGCGGAACGAATCCGCCGAGCGGCACGGCTGGAACTCCGGGCGGCACCACGCCGCCCTCGGGCAGCACTTCGCCGCAGACCGGCGGTACGACTTCGCCACAGTAATGAGCAAATGAGTCAGGAAGCCAAAAGCGGGCCCCGGGGGCCCGCTTTTCTATTGCGCCATGGTCGGCAGAGTGGAAGGGGATCTGCCGTCCGCGTCGGCAGAGCTTCCATTCAACGAGTTTCGGCATCTGAGCTTGCGATGCGCGCAGCAGAGAATCACAAAAGTGTGTACAGAATGCGGATCCCGTCGGAACCTTCGCCGCCACCGATTCAGGATCCGCCGAATCCGCCGGAGAATCCGGATGTGCCGGTGCGGGAGCCGGAGCCGGAAGATCCCGGGCAAATTTGATTTTTTCTACTGCCGAAATGTCCATCCCCCTTTTCCGCCTACAGAGAACCGCTGATGGTGTCTACTGCATGGCGACCTCATACTTGCATGAGTGTCGAGAATTGTGGGATGCATAACTTAACGAGAAAGGCACAGGAGGGAAGGAAATGGCACATTACGGAATATTGGGAGGAACGCAGATTGCAGAGTCGGGCGAGGACATTCGTGGAACACACTTGTATGGGGTAAACGACGAGAAGTTAGGCAAGATTGACGATGTAATCTTCGATCACGCCACGGGAGAGATACGGTACGTGGTGGTGGACACTGGCGGATGGCTGAAGAGCAGAAAGTTTCTGGTTCCGACCGAGCGGCTGCAGGCCTCGGCCAAGCACGAGAACGATTTCGCAGCGAATCTGACCAAGGAACAGGTCGAGAGTTTTCCTCCGTACAACGCATCGGACGTGGAGTCGGAGACTAAATGGAATGATTACGAGGGACGGTACCGGTCGAAGTGGGTAGCCGATCCGGTGATGCATCGAGCGGAGACGAACCGGAATATCACTCCGACGGCGCAGCAGCAGACCGGCAATGTTTCGTCAGAACGGGCCGAAGCAGAGGCGCACGGGTTGAAGACGGGACCGCGACGGGGCCCAGCCTCAACCGGACTCACCAGAGCCGACCTGGAGGCGGCGGAGGCTCCGACCGAGCGGGCAGTACCGGCGGGTGTGGATTCGGTAGTCATCGAAAACAGCGCTTCCGGAATCGGTGGAAGGTGGGATACGTTCCAAAGCCGGCTGAGAGAACGGCGCAAGCAGGCTGTCACCAGCTGCCATACGTGCTCTGGAGAGTCCGCGAGCAAGCGGGGATCGGAAAGCGCAGATACGTTACGCAAGGCCGTCTAGCAAAGTGAGGAAGGATTGGAAGACCTCCGGGAGTTTCCGGAGGTCTTCGGCTGTAGACGGAATATGATCGTTGGAAATCCAAAAGCCGGGCGTCGGATCGCAGGCGCGGCCATTGCCGTGCTCTTGGTGATGTGCATCATCACCTTGGTCGTGACTCTGAGAAAGAAGCAGTCGCCGACCCAGGAACCCCCAATACTCCATCCTTCGACGTTGGTAGTGCATGCCCGGTTTCAGTACGGCAACTCGTAGCTAACGGCCGGGATTGTGCGAAACCTTCCAGAGTTGGGCGAGAGCTTTGGCGGCGTCCGAGAGGGCGCGCTTCTCTTCGATCGGAGCAGGGGCAGCGCTTCCGGCACGTTGCACGATAGGAGTGCGATAGCTAGACACTTTGCCGGTGAGACCCGCCTGGTAGATGTCGCGCACAGCGTGCTCGAAGGAACGCTGCAAATGGCTGGCTATGGGGATTTGTCGTGGACCTTTGTTCGTCATTAGAGAGGAACTCCGCTATGTAGTTAGCTTGTATTCAGCACTCTAAGGCGGTGATGAAGGGGCAACAATAAGGGCTTGCACGCAGAGTATATCTCTGTGTTTCCTAGGGATGCCGGACGAGGGAGTGTAGGAACTGTAAGGTCAGGCGGCGTTGGACTCCATCACACAATTGCGCAAGGCGCGGAGAGCATAGAGAGCGTCATCCAGGACCTGGTCTTCCTCGATGGGATCGGCGTTGGCGACGAACAATTCCTTGACCCGCTCAAGGATGGCTTTTTCGGCTTCGGCGATGCGGTCGGGAATCTTGGTGCGGTCGGTTTCAAACAATGCGGCTTGATATAGAGAGTGCCACGCGAGGTGCGAGGGGAGCGCTTTTTGTGCAGAATACTTTTTCATACCCGCGAAGTCCTAGTTGGCGATATTTATTTAAGGTGCGTAATGGGGTGACTTGACCAGCTCAGGAGGAAATTACCTTTAGACATAGCGACGCGGTATACAGCGATTTCGGTATTTTCCACAGCAGGCAGAAACCAAGAGGAGACAGGCGAACAGGGAAAGGAAGGATGGAAGGGCGCCGCGCGACGCCCCTCTATTCGTTTTTTGGGCTTCTAGGCCGCGCGCCGCGACTTGCTCGATCTGGATCGGCTTTCGATCTCCTGCTCTTCGCCTTCTTGTTCGCCCTTGGCAGCCTGAGCGTTAATGTTCTCTGCCAGTTGGGTCAATGTTTCGTCTGCTTTCTTTTCTTCGGTCAGAGTTTCTTCTAGCAGTGAGACATGCTCATTCTCGCCCAATAGCTCGGCAAAAGTCCGAACCGTACCATAGCCGGCGATTTCGTAGTGCTCGACGCGCTGGGCGGCGCCGATAATGGCAGCGTCCATGACGGCGTCGTCGTAGTCTTCCTGCATGGTTTCGGAGCCTTCTTTCACGAGGCCCTCCATGCCAAGGCACTTCTTGCCGGTGGGTTTCTCGCCGAGCGCGTCAAAGATCCGCTCCAGGCGCGAAACCTGTTCCGAAGTCTGGCGCAGGTGTTCTTCGAAGGCCCGGCGCAGTTCGGCGTTGGAAGATGCTTTTGCCATTTTGGGCAGGGCTTTTACCAGTTGGGTCTCGGCATTATAGAGATCCTTTAATTCATCGATGTAGAGCTGCCGCAATGAATCCTTTCGCATTATGTTCCTCCCTTATCGAATCCAGCGATTGAGGCTTGCTCGCTGGTGGTGGTCTACTTCGAAAAGTATTTTTTGAAGTAGCGGGAAACAATACACCGGATGCTGTATGGAAACAGATGTCAGTCGCAAAGTGTTGTAGCGAAAAACCATGGCCGCGACTCAGCGACCGGCGATGGAGTTTTCGTTTTTGTGATGGAAATCGGTTCCGAAATGCGGCTCGTCGCGCGTTCCGGTGATCTTGAAAGGAATCTCCGTACCGGCCCCATCTTTCGAGAAGAATGGGTCAATGGGCCTCAGCAGGATTGATTTCCAGCCGGTCGTCATTTGGGATAGCTTTGCATCCGTCTTCAGCTGCCCGTGAAAATCGAAAGTGTTGCCATCCAGACTGTACCGGCCGGTCATCGCCGCTTCGCTGCCAGGAACCTCGAAATGCAGGGAGGAAAACGAAAGCATTCCACGATCCAAGGTAAACGATCCCGCCAGTTCAGACGGGACCTTGAATCCTGCGGCATCCTGCAAGCGCTTGGGCTGCCCCAGCCCGCGAAGGCTCAATCCGTCAACTCGGCTCTGAACTCTTTCGTTGCTGAAATAACCGTCGGAGACGCTGAAGCGTCCGGCCAACTTAAGGCGGTCGGCGATATCGCCTGCCCCCGGGGGAAGGCTGAAGCGGGTTCGCATCTGGACCGCACCGCTCATGATGGGCGGCTCGGTTTTGATGCCCAACTGCAATAAGTCCTCGATCCTGGCGTGGGTCATGGTCACGTTCAGTTCGATATCGTGGCCGTGCGGACTCTTGAGGCGAACGATCTTTCCCCGCGCAGTAAATGAGGAGTGCAGCAGCTGCGCTTGGACCGGATCGAGATACGTGTCGCCATCAGTTGCGTCAACAATGGCGTGAAAGCTGGTGTGCAGAGAAACTGGATGACCGCTGACGGCGACCCGGAAATCGGGAGTGTCGGTTTCGCCGTTGACTTCAATGCGGCCCAGAGTTCCACCGTATTGGCCAGTCGAGGAAAGGATGCCGCCGATGCCATGAATCGTGCCGAGGTCCGCATGGGTGAACGAGTAGGCGCCGGCTACCGCGGTCTCGCGGGGAGTTACTTCGTTAAAAGGTCCGAACAGGCCGTTGGAGTGAATGTCGCCGACGGGCTTGGGATTCACCAGAGTGGCAATGAAGCGCAGCGGCTGGCCGGGACCCATGTCGATCATCTGCAGGCTGCTGATATCGAATTGCAGGGGCGGCTTGCCGGGACGATCCGTATTAATGATGAGTTTCGTGCCGGCGCAGACAAACTGCTCTACGGCGATACTCATTTTCCCGGAGCGCCGCCCCAGTTGTTTCATGTCCTGGCGATGGTTCGCGGGCGGAATGTTAATGGTGAGGCCATCGACCAGGATCGTGTCGACGTGCATGGGTTCACGGAACAGATTGCGCAAGGCCGCTTGAAAACGGAATTCGCCAATCTCGAGCAGAGGCTGAACGCCGGGCTGCCAGGGATTCGGGTCGCCGGCGCCGTAAATTTTCAAGCCCTTGCCGCCGACATGGATTCCGTTCGCGATCCAGACGTGAAGTTCCGCCAGTTCGACGCGGCTCTTGAAGCGAGTGGAGAGAGTTTCGATGACCCTGGTGCGGAGAATGGGTCCGGCACGCAGGACTGCGATTTGCACAGAAATGGCAAGAACGGTAAAAACAGCGAGGACAATACCGAGAAACCAGCGCCATGGGCGAGAACGGCGGGATCGCCATATGCGCGTCTTCCGTGGGGGAGAGGATTCCACAGCCGCTCGAGAGGCCTTGCTCAAGACTAACGTGTAATGCTGAAGCCTGCGCAACGGAATCGGGTCTTTCCGGCAGTAGGTGCAGCGGAGGAACCGTAGCAACGCCCGTTAGGGAGCAAGGCCGTAGCTGGCAACGATCTTCTTGCTTTTGCGACTGATCACTGCCATGGCTGCGTGCTCGGCAGCCAGAGTGAAATCGAGATCGGCGCCCGTTGCATTATCGCGAATTTCAAGGCTCGAGTCATCGGCGGAGTCGGAGACTAGTACGTAGAGGATCGAGTCTTCGAGTACGGTGGGAAAAGCGAGGATCCCTGGCGGCAGCGGAGTACGCGAGGTGAACATGGGGGAAATGTTGAGGCGTGCCGCGACGTAGGTGTAGAGGTCAGCGGCAGATTGGAGATCTTCCGACAGCTCGACCGGGTAAGCGGCCCAGAAGATGCGTCCTCTGCCGTGAGTAATTTCCTTGAAGGTAGATCCGTCATCGAAGCGCAGTGAGTCGAGCGAGTTCTGTTGCGACTGGGCAAAATCGAGTGGGATGGAATGCGTCCCCACGCGGAGGGTAGCATCGTGATAGACGAGGGGCTCGGAATGGGCTGCAAGGCCGATAGCGGCGGCTCGCGGCACGATTTGCCAGTGCTGGTCCCGATCGAGCGGGCCGGTAATAAGAAGATTTCCGCCGGCGTCCACATATTTCAGCAGAACATTCCATGCCGTTTCGGTGAAAGACTGGGGCGACGGCAGGATGGCTAATTTCGGCGAGCCCAATTTCTCGATCTGGTTTTCGGCGATCATGTACGCGGGCAGATGAGCGGAGTACGCCAGCGCGCGCACGGCGCGACGCTGCGCCTCCAGCTGAAAGTCCGCCATGATTGAATATTGCGCGGCCTGCGATGTGATGATCGCAATGGGGGGCTGCTGCGCACCGCGAAGGTGTTCGGATAGCGAGGGCGCGAATTGAGCGAAAGCACGCATCAAAGACGCTTCGGGCTTCTCTGTGTAGTCGGTGCGCACTGCGCCGATCGGGGTTTCGTTGCTCTCGGTCATGTAGGAGTTCGTGTTCCAGAGCCACTCGATGGCGCCTGACCCCTGAATGAACGAGCTGGCAATCTTGCGCTCGAGAAGCAGAGCCTCATTTTCGGGGGTGCGCCGGGCCGTCTCGTCGAGCTTCAACTCGCGCTGCAATCCTGTTTCTTGAATGAGCATGGCCTGGCCGGGCTGCTTGGCGGCGAGGGAATCCCACAAGATGAAATCGTTCTGCCACCAGGAATGATTGGTAGTGAAGTCGACCGGGGCTCCCCAGAACGCGGGCGAGAGGCGATCCTGAATGCCACCCTCATCCTGTCCGACCGTTACCAATTGCTGTGAACCGGTGGAGCGGATCGCGTCCCGCATACTGCGAACCCAGTCGGAGAAAGATTCCTGAGTGAACAGGAAATAGTCGTAGAGACGAAGAGAGTTGGCACCGGCATACATGCCTCGCGGTGAGAATTCTTCTTCGGCTGGAAGCGGGATGGTTCCTGCCAGGGAATCTGGGGGCACATTCCACAGCGCGGCGAGCTTTTTGCGATCGGGATAGCGGGCTGTAAGCCATGCGTTCCAGGCGGCGAGTTCGATGGGGTCGCCGTTGGGACGAGTCTGCCAGAGATGTTTGGAGAAGCTGGGCTCGTTGATGAGATCCCAGGCGAGGAACGGAACATCGTGGAAACGGGAGACGACCGCCGAGATTAGAGTTCGCTGGCGGCGGACAGCTTCGGGATCGAGGAAGGCGTTTTCGCCTCCGAGAACGTCGGGCAAAAAGGCGAAGAAGTTAAATTGGACAGGCAGCCGATATTTGCGCGCGGTCATGAGATAAGCCTCCAGCGTGCGCAGGGTGCGCTCGTAGGGCTGACCGTTTTCGTCGCAGAATTTGTCCCAGCCAGTCCACCAGCCAGTGCGGATCATGTTGAGTCCGGCATCGTGAATCTGCGCGAGATCCTGATTCCAGACGTAGACGTTGGGATGGTCGAAGTACAGCCGCTGCACCTCGCTGGACATGTAGGTTGTGCCGATTACGGCGAGCGGATGTGCGTCCAGTTCAAAATAGTCACGATTGACGGTAAGACGAGAGCCAGAGCGGAGGAAGTCTTCGTCGCGCATCCAAAAGCCGGAGCGGTAGATCGCGCGGACGCGGTCGCCATCGAGCAGTTGCGCTTCGATGAAGTAGAGGCCTTTGCCCGCAGGTGCGGACAATTGGATGAACTGGTTGGGCTGGAGCGGGTTGGTTGTTATTGATCGATTGGAGGGCTGGGCCTCGGGGTAAGTAATGATCTTCAGCGAGGCAGATAGAGCCGGAGTGGCTGCGCGCCAGTTGACCTGCAGTTCGACCGGTTCGGAAGGAAGGTAGAGAGGCAGGACAGGGCGAACCGTAAATTCCTCTTCCCCCAGCAGCGCGCGCTTTGCAAGAGATTGAATCAGATTTGGGTTGTCGAAAAAATCGTTCGCCAGTTCGGCATTGACAAAGATCCAACGGCCGCCATCGAAACCATTTCGGTAATGATCGATTTGAATGGCCGGGGCGGAGAGCTTGCGGCCGTTCCGGACTCCCCAGGCGAGAGTGTCAAGACGAGCATCGATGGAGCCGGCGGAGCCGCCCCTCTGGTAAAGATCCACGGCGCTGAGACGGATTACCGGGCTGAAGGCTCGCTTCCAGGAAAAAGCGGGGGGCTGCAGAGTGAGATCGGGATTGGTTTGGAAGTGAAGACCTTCCGAACCCGGAGTCTGCTGGTACTGATCGATCATAAGCGGGCGAATGCAACGCACGCTGTAAGGGCGAAGATGCCATTCGCTGGAATCGCGGTAGGCGGCGCGCGTGAAGGGCATGCCGCCGAGAACAAGGAGGTTTCCTCCGCGGTCGAGGAAGTGCTTAATGGCGGGCCAGGCATCCTCCGGAAAGGCTGAGCCATAGGGGAGCACGAGCAGGCGCGCGGAGGGTCGGGCGAGGGAGTCAGGCAACTGCTCAGCCCGAGACCTCTTCGCTCCGGGAAAAAGCGCCGCTAATTGTGCGCTGGAGGGAGTTGCGGAATCGGCGGCGGGAAAACCGGATTCACTGAAGACGATCACGCTGGAGGTGTCCTGAGCCAGTAGCGTTACATGGGTGATCAGAGAAAAAAAGACAAAGGCGGCGAGAGCGAGGAGTTTGGGCATGGGAATGGCAAGTATGGACGCTTGCGGGCAACAGCGCAATGGCGGCAGTGAAGAGCGACATCCAAAGTAGAGAATCGATTTTGTAGGGGCTGAGGCGGAGTTGGCAGGCAGAAAAATAGCCGAAAAGCGGGCGCCGGCGATGCTATGATGGCGGCGTTCGTCAGATTTATTCTTACCTAGAGGTGGATCTCACTCATGGCGATTGCGGCCCCCAATACCAGCACGTCCGCCACAGCCCCTGGCCCCGGCACCGGACAAAGCTACGGCGTTCCGCTGGCTACGGTCACGACGCTGTTTTTCATGTGGGGATTTCTTACTTGCTTGAATGACATCCTGATCCCACATCTGAAGTCAATTTTCAACCTGAACTATCGGCAAGGCATGATGGTTCAATTCTTTTTCTTCGGGGCATATGCTGTTTTTTCCATACCCTCTGCCAAGCTCATTGATTGGATCGGCTATCAACGTTCAATGGTGGCTGGATTGTTCACGATGGCTGCGGGAGCATTCCTGTTTGTACCGGCAGCCAGCGTTCCCTCGTATCCATTATTTCTGTTCGCCGTGATCGTACTGGCGGCGGGAATCACTTGCCTCCAGGTAGCGGCGAACCCATACGTCACGGTACTTGGTAAACCTGAGACAGCTTCAAGTCGGCTCAACTTGACCCAAGCTTTCAATTCTCTGGGGACGTTTCTAGCACCTTTTTTTGGGGCCCTGCTGATCTTGACTGCAGCCCCGAAGACGAGCGCTGAGATAAGCGCACTGGGCCCCGCGGCACTGCAGGCTTACCGCTTGCATGAAGCAGCAACAGTCAAGTCACCCTACGTAGCCCTGGGAATTGCGCTGGTGCTCCTCGGGATTGTGATCGGCATGTTCAAGCTGCCGAAGATCGAGCACGCGCAGCATCAACTGGGCGTGAAGGTGAACGATTCGATCTGGAAGCATCCGAACCTGGTCTTCGGAGCAATCGCAATCTTTGTCTACGTGGGCGCGGAGGTTTCGATCGGAAGCTTTTTAGTGAACTATTTCCATGAATCCAACATCGGTGGGCTGACAGAAAAATTAGCGGCGAGCTTTGTGGCGTTTTACTGGGGCGGCGCGATGCTGGGAAGGTTCATCGGGTCTAATTTTCTGGGCGGTGCGAAGGTGAAGTACATGAGCCTGGTAACCGCGATCACGATCGCTTTGATCCTGCTGTCGTATCCGATTCAAAGCCATATGCCGGCGGGATACGAACCGGGAGTGCCCAACCTGACGTGGCTTGCGTGGCTGGTAGTGGCCGGCCGGCCCCTGTTCATCCTGGTGGCGATTGCGACCGCCACCATCGCAGCGATGGCGGCGCTCCGGGGCGGCAGCGCAAAGGCAAACACCGGAATATTGCTCGGTATCTGCGCTATATCCACCAGCGCACTGGTGGCAGTTTCGATGCTCAGCAACGGGGATCTGGCCATGTGGAGCATCATTCTGGTGGGCTTCTTCAATTCGATCATGTTTCCCAGCATCTTTACTCTGGGCGTGGCGGAACTGGGGCCACTGACCGGCGACGGCTCCGGGATCATGATCATGGCGATTGTGGGTGGGGCATTAATCCCGGTGGCGCAGGGATGGATTGCGGACCACATCGGCATACATCATGCGTTTTTCCTCCCGGTCATTTGTTATCTGTACATACTTTTCTTTGCGCTGAGCGGATCAAAACCAAACAGCGAGCGATACGCGAAGGCTTGAATGAGACTCGCCGGAAGTTGATGGAATCCGGACGGCGGATGTGTGGGAAATCACTGACAAGCTTTGGCCGCAGGCCAATACTGGTGAGGCAGGCAAATCAACTAGAACGACTCAAGAAGATCATGGTCCAAGTCAGAAAACCGGGGCAAAAGCCTCACGTCGTCACGTTGAAGGCGGTCGCGCAATATCTGGGACTCACTCCCGGAACCGTTTCGGCGGTGCTCAACGATTCTCCGTCGGCGCGTTCGATTCCGCAGGCGACTAAGAATCGAATTCGCGCGGCCGCGAAAGAACTGAACTACCGTCCTAATTTTTTTGCGCGCACACTGCGGAACAAGCGTACGTACACCATTGGCGTGATTGCGGAGGAGATCGGCGATTCGTACAGCTCGCCCATCATCAGCGGCATCGAGCAGTACTTGCGCAAGCGCGACTACTTTTTCCTCACGGTGGTGCACCGGCACGATCCGGTGTTGCTGAGCCGCTATTCGCAGATGCTGTCGGAACGGGGCGTGGAAGGCATCATCACGGTGGACACGACGGTGTACGAAGCTCCGATTTTGCCGACCGTAGCGATTGCGGGACACAAGAGGTTGAAGGGGATCACTAATATCGTACTCGATCATGAGCGGGCAGCAGTATTAGCGCTGACCCACATGAAGGAATTGCATCATGAGCGGATTGCTTTTATGAAGGGCAATCCGATCAGTTCGGACGCGAACGACCGTTGGGAAGCGATCTGCCGGGTGGCGGAGCGGATCGGAGTCAAGATTGATCCGGAGTTGACGGTCCAGATTGACGCTGACGATCCGACGCCAAGATTGGGATATCCGTTTACGCAGCAGTTGCTGGAACGGCAAAAGCCGTTTACCGCGCTGTTCACATACAACGATATTTCCGCGATCGGCGCGATTCGCGCACTGCACGAACATGGCTTGCGAGTGCCGCAGGATGTCTCGGTGATTGGGTTCGATGACATTCCCGGCGCGGCTTACCATTCTCCGAGTCTGACCACGGTGCGGCAGCCTTTGAACCGCATGGGCGAGGTGGCGGCTCAATGCCTGCTGGACCGGATTGAAGGTAACAAAGAGTATCCTTCCGAAATCGCCATCGAACCCGAACTCGTGGTGCGGGAATCCACTGCGCAGGCATCCGGTTCCTGCTAGCATCGCAGGAAGCGCGGTTGCTTCGGGAGCAACGCGCAGGCCTGCTTCATGTCCACTACCAGCATTGCGAAGACCCCGGTTTCAGCCGCTGCCGCCCTCACCTGGGCTGCGTACGCCTCATTCGTGCCAATCGGGATCGCGACTGTACTTCTCGGCCCGATGCTGCCCACGTTATCGGCACAATGGTCGCTGAATTACGCGCAGGCGGGCGCGCTGTTTACCGCACAATACCTGGCATCCACGGTTGCGGTGGGGCTCTCGGGCATCCTGGCGTCGCGCTGGGGATTTCGGTTTCCCATGAAGGCGGGGCTGTGGCTGGTCGCCGCCGGTTTGGGATTGCTGCTGGCTGGGCCAAGGTGGATAGGAGTTGCGTGTATTGCGGCATACGGGGCGGGACTGGGGCTGGCGGTTCCAGCAGCAAATTTACTGGTGGCGGCGGCGAATCCGGAGCGGCGGAGCGCGAGGCTGAACCTTCTCAACTTTTTCTGGAGTGCAGGCGCGGTGGCATGCCCGTTCCTGGTCGCCGCCGCCGACAAGAGCCATCGCATCCCGCTTTTTCTCGGGTTGATCGCAGTGTTTTGCGCAGTCGTGGCGATTGGCATTGCGGCAATGCCGGCCCGCATTGTCGACCCGCCCGCAAGCCGGCCAGCAGGAATGAGAATGCTTCCTTTCATTCGGCAAAGAGTAAGTGCATTCGTCATTCTCGCGGTTCTGTTTCTGGTATATGTGGGCACCGAAAATGGATTTGGGCAGTGGGTGGCGTCGTATGCGAAAAGCCTGGGAAGCATGACGCTGGCGGTCGCGGTCATGACTCCCTCGTTCTTCTATGCCGCCCTAATGTTCGGGAGATGGATAGCTCCCCTGCTGCTGCGCACCATCGATGAGATCAAGCTGGTGCAGGCCGGGTTGTTGCTGGCTTGCGCAGGAACAGCCGGGCTGCTTTTTTCGAATGGACTGGCGGGAGTTGTGGCAAGCGCATGCGCCGCGGGCCTGGGGCTGTCGGCAGTGTATCCGATCACGATCTCGCTCTTATCGCGCGAATTTGGAACCGCCTCATCACAGATCGGATCCGTGATGTTCGTGATGTCCAATCTTGGAGGGGCGCTGCTGCCGTGGAGTGTGGGGCTTGCATCGAACCGGTTCGGCACTCTTCGAGCGGGATTGCTTGTGCCACTGTTGGGATGCATGGTGATGTATGTTTTGTATCGTCGCGAGTGGAGTGAAGCCCAGTCCGAAGGTGTGAAAGAAGGCATCGCGGTTTAGGCACGCAGCACGCGAGCCGTAAGGCGTGAGAGCCGCACCAGCCGATAAAGCGGAGATAACGTTGCCGGGAGCCGGACTGCCTCCCATTCTCCCGGACCGGGCGTGAAGATCAGGCGGCCTAAAAAGCGCAGGCGGTCGGGGTTCCGCTCTCTGAGCCGCAGCATGAGTCGGAAATACTCGACGGACTCGACATTGAAAAGTGTGTCGCTGGTGACGCAGGGCTTAATCTCTTCAGCAAGTTTGTCCACAGCGGGATCTTGCGGGAGGGCGGCATCGGCTGCGGGTGGAATGGGAGCAGCGAGAATGCGATTGGCCAGGAGCATGCCGACGCGCAAGATGCGGACGATGCGCAGGTCTCTGGCTTGCGCTGCGATGTTGCGCCAATTGAGCTGAGGCAGATTCATAATGCGGGCCAGGTCGCAGAGCCAGATCAGACGTCCCCAGACGTGCTTGGCGGCGTGCAAAGAAAGAACGATGAAGGAATCTTCGGAAGACAGTGTCTTCATGGGGCGGCCTGCGACTGGAATGGTGACCGCCCGACGGAAGAGTCCGTTCATACCGAGTTCCACCGCGTAAAATCGGGGCTGGATCGCCCACTGAACTTCGAGAAGGTTTGGGCCCGCCGTGCCATCGAAAGCGCATTCGTACCCGGACTTCAAGTAGGCTCGCTCTTGCGCTTGAGACATCTGCAAATGCGGCATGTAGCCGAGTTCACGAACTGCGTCGCGGACCATCGGAAAATCTGAACCGTGAATCAGCACATCAATATCGCCAGCACGGCGCAGCCCGATATCACCATAGACGGCCTCAGCCAGGGCCAGCCCCTTGTAGGCCAGCACTTCGATCCCGCTGGCCGATAACCGGTCGTAGATGCGGATCAACTCCAAAGAGAGAAGCATTGCCTTGTGCAGGTTGGTCTGGTAACGCTGCCGGAGAGCATTCATCTCAGCGGCCGGGATTGATGCCGAGATGGCCGCTAGCCGTTGATAAAGGATTGGCAGAACGCCGTGATGCCCGGCAAGATCAAAAAGGCTGTTCCAGCGAATCGATTGCTGCAACTCCGCGGCCAGCGCTGGCGGGTTGGTGGTTTCGGAACAGGCGGCTCGGAGCAAAGACGACTCAGGATCGAGCGTGGAACTTGGGTGGGCCATCAATTCGTTTAGCTGGCGGCGGATTAAGCCATGGTGCGGGCTCCGGGACTGTGAGCCGGAGCCGGAATGCTGCGAATCTGCACGAGATTGGCGGCAGCGCGCTTCTTCGCCAACATGTTAGCGGACGGGACTCCGGTTTTCGCAAAAGACTTTTCGCAGTCCGCCGATGAGGGGCCGCGCATATTGCCTTCCATGTAGGCAAGGCCGGGGCAGCGCGAGCATGAAGACATGTGGGTACACGAGGTGCAAGTGGTCAGATCTTTCAGCCGGATGGAACGGACTTCATTCATCCGCTCGGAATACCGCCAGATGTCGATGAAGCGCTCATTCCGCACGTTACCCGTCGGAAAAGGAAATTGTACACAGGGAAAAACGTCCCCGTAGGGTGATACATAACACGTCGTGTGACCGGCGCTGCAGGGCAGATGTTCCAGCGTGTCCTGGTCGGCGGCATCGACGATGCAGGATTCTTCCGCATCGACGACCAGAGATTCATCGCGAAAAAGCTGATGCAACGAGGCGCGATCGATGTTCAGGTTAAGCACAGAACGGTCGCCGCTCATCATCGGAGTGATGGTGGGGTCGATCGTGCTTTCGATGCCCATTTCCGCGGCGAGGGCGCGCACGCCCGGATAGTCCTGGAAGGTCTGGGCCATCACGGGGTTGGCGAAGATGACCCTGAGCCCCTGAGATTTGAGGAAACGGGCCGCATCCAGCGAGCGCATGAGCGAACCCGGCACCAGAGTGATGGCGTCGTGAATTTCCGGGCGATGGGAATAAATGCTGATCTGAATTGATTCGACACCGAGATCTCGGATGCGGGCGGCCTCCTGATCGCGAATCAAAATAGCATTGGTTTTGAGCTTGACGCAGAAGGTCAGCCGGCGGCGGGCATATTCGAGAATCTCGAAAAAATCTTTGCGCAGCATGATCTCACCGCCGCTAAGGGTGAGAATGAAGACACCGGCCTCCGCCATCTCCGTCAGCAGTTGCTTGATCTCCGCGGTGGTCATCTCGCCGTAGTCGTGATGATCGAGGTAGCAGTGAATGCAGCGCTCGTTGCAGCGATAAGTGAGGTCGAGTTGGACGCTGAGGGGAACATTCAGCTTTAGCGCCCGCTCGGTTACCTCGTCGAGGAGAGTGCTCATCACGATCCTCCGGAGGCGGGACTCGGTTGCGGGATGGGCTGCTCGGAAATCTGCAGAATGTGGTGACCCGCGAGTTCGCGGGCGAGGGTTTCGGCGTCGTGCAGGGCTTGGGTAGGTTCGACATCGAACTCACTGCAGATTTTCTGCTGCACAATCTCTTCGAGCGGAGTGGTTCCGTCGGCAGCTTGCCACAAGATGGTGGCTGTCTTGTTGAGCGTGAACAGAGTGGAGTCGGTGCCTGACATGATCATCATTTCATCGCCCAGACTGCGTGCGGCCACACGCTGACTGCGCGCTACGTAAAGCTCGCTCATTGGATCAACTCCCAAACCCGGGCGTCCGGGACAAAAGTCAGCCGGAACACGGGCACCCGACTGACAAAGTCAAAAGCAGAATGGAACGTGGCCTGCACCAGTTCCTCATCTTTCGCGAAAAAGAGTACGTTGGCAAGAAACGATCGAGCGGCGTCACCGGGAGCGATGGAATCGATGCGATTCTCGTACCCCTTGGCTAAAAAGTACAAAGCCGCAATGGGGGCGGAAACATTTTCGCCCAGTTTGGCCAACTCCCCAGTGAAAGGCGTGCCAAACGCAATGTAACCACTTCCCTGCCGCCGCACGTAAGAAATCTCGTCGGTGAGAAGCGTGACATCCGGAGGAGCCAGACGGGAAATCGTGGTCTTCCCTGCTTCGGATACACCGGCGAACAGAAAGGCTCTGCCATTGCGAATGGCGCTCGCGGAGTGGAGAAGGAAACCTCCCTGTTTCGCGAGCACGAGCGTGTGCACAATGCGCAGCACGGCATCGATGGAATAAGGATTCGCGGTCTGGCGAATCCAGCCACGATGCTTGGCAGGCTCCCACTGGGCAAAAAAATCGCCGCGCTGCAACGCCCAGCGTCCATCTTGGCAGGTTACACGCACGGGAGCATCGGGAACCGCGGAGCTGGAGGCAGCGATCTCCACGTCAAAGTCAATTTCCGCGCGGTCCGACGGGCTGACAAATCCGGCATAGCGATCCTGCAGCAGGCCGAGAAAGAGCAGGTCGGTGGTATGGACACGAACCGGCATTTCCCCAATCTCAATGGTGAGGCTGAGACGCTCGACTTCAGCGGTTAGTTCGGGCAACGAAACACCTGGTCCTGCGCGGTTGAGATCTATGACGCTCTAAGCCGGCCGCGTATCCCCACAAGGACGCGAGCGGCGGTATGCGAATGACGAACCATAGTGGCGATGGCACGTTCCGGGATGCGTCGACTGCCCCGTACTGCAGCGCGTTTTCCATCTTGCACGATATGAGAAACTCTGCCCAGCAATTCCTGAGAATGAACCACAGGATCGGGCTGAGGCATGGCATCTCCACGCGTTAGAAACCTTGAGTTGCCAAGATCTTTAATGACGCGGTGAACAAACAGGCGGCTCTCGCGGCCAAACAAAACAATGTCGCCTTCGATCACGGCGCCGGTCCTTGCGCTTTCGACCAGGAGCGTGTCGCCGGGCCAAACTGCGGGAAGCATGCTCCAACCCGTGACCCGCAGGCGGAGCGTGCCACACGAGCGCAGAACCTCAGCCGCGAGCTCACACTTAAGCGCGTGCACATCGTCCGCACCATGAAACGAAGACGTCATGAAGCGCTAGCAGCGTGGTGGCATCTGCCGCTTCCTCCTACGAGCTTGCCACAGGAGAGCGCAGTGGTCACAAAAACCTGCTCGAAGCGGAAAGACGGCTTTTCGTACGGCTTCTTGGGAGCTGGAGTGGGAGAATCGTCCGAGATTGTATTGTTCGTAGCCATAGGAGAACCTTATTGTAACCCCGCCTGCGAAGCCTGTATGGCGCAACCACCCGTGCCGCCAGTTGTTGTGCATGGCTGGCTGCCCAGAATGCTGAAGTATACCTGAGAAGCACCTGCCATAGTGCCGGAACCCACGACATTGTCAATAATGATGCCGCTAGCACCACCGACCGTTTGAAGCGCGCTGACGGGAAGCGTGCTCCCGTTAATCCAAGTGACGGTACCATCCTGCGTTGTGCCACCGATTGCGGTAGACCACGTCGGTGCAGTCCCGCCGGCGGTGCCGCCCGTGGTCACAATTTCGACGTTGCCGTTGGAGTCGAGAATCCGATTATGAAGGCCGTAATTGCGGTTCGCGACCCAAGCTGTCGGGGAAACGGCAGTAATCCCTCCCTGATCGAGCCAAGTCACGCCCCCGTCTGTGCGGATTATTCCCGCAGTACTGGTCCATGCCGGAGGAGTCGCCCCGGACGTGCCGGCTCCAATGGCGACTTCGATATGAACCTTGGGACTCAGAATTTCGTGGCCAAGGGTATAAGCTGTGTTGGCCTGCCATGGAGTCACAATGAAGCTCTCGACGCATCCTTTAGAGCCGCAACCTGGAGCCCGGCCATTATTCTGCGGGCTGAAATAGATACGTTCCTCCAAGCCTCCCGCCGCATTTGGGTTGGCAACATCCGTCACCGGCGAGCAAGCGGCGGTCGAACCACCCGTGGTCACCGTGTTCATGCTCGTGCCCGCTGCTGGCATGACCCCGGCGGAGATTGGAACTTGATACATGGTCGGATTGGCCCCAGTGTTGCCGCACACGTAGAGATTGCCGGTGGCGTTGCGGGACGTGTAATAGGCATTATCGAAATCGCCCGCATAAAGGAAATTGGGAGTTCCCTTACTCTTGCCAACCGTGGTTTCTGTTCCGGAGGTGCCGTTTGCAAAAGTCGTGCTGAACTGGAGCACGGCGGCACATGGGCCGCCAGCACAATTGGTGCTGTTGTCGTTTGAGGAGAACACATAGACCTTTTGGGCGGTTTGGTCCAAGATCGGGCCATCTGTACTTATGCCGGCGCCGTGGTCCACCTGCGCGGATACGGTGGCTGTCCCGGTCGTGGCGTTGATGCTTTCAAAGTATCCACCAGCATCGCCCACGAAGACATTGTGCGTCACATGATCGTAAACCGGGCTGGTAAGGGCCGTGTGATTGGCGGGGTTAGCCTGAACCGGCCATGGTGAGCCCACCTCTGCCGGGGTCCCGCTGGTGAAGAAGGGATGGTACTTGTGGAGCAAGCCCAGGCTGTCGCCCACGTAAGCGACGTCGCCGCTATAGTCATAGAAAATTGATGATGCTACGTCGTTGGTCTGGGCGCCCACACCAGTGGCCGTGGTACGCAACAAGAATGCCGTCATGCAGGGCGCAGTACAGGATGGATAGTTAGCTGGTGTTTTGTAAATGGGAGCGACCGGCGCGGCAAGGGTGCCATCGTTCGCCTTCCATTTCAGCAAAACCAGGGTTCCGTGCAAGCCGTCGGTCTGCACAAACGCGACCTGTGAACCATCCAGCGAAACGATCGGAGATGTTTTGATAGTTCCGGCCACAGTCTGTACCGTGGTGTTGTATGCCCAATAGACTGTCGGAACGGAGCCAAAAGAGGAGCATCCCGAATAGAGATTGTCGTAAGCGATGAGACTGGTCTTCGTCGCCGAACTTTGCAGACCAGTGTTGAAGATTACGAAATCAGGGTTTGCGGCATTGCTGCAAGTCGCCGTTGTGCTGCTGAAGGAATATTTGATGGGATAGTTCCCGGCTCCGACGGTGGCGCCTGTACCCATATCCTCAGACCACAAACCATCCCCGGATGAAGTGGAAGGATTTTCGCTGGTGGCAAAGGTGGGGCCTGGCTCCGCCTTGGGAAGGCCATCCCCGGTGGAAAGAACCCGAACCATTCTTTGCCGAACAAACTGCTGCCAATAGCGCGGATCTTGCGCCACCCGGGCAACCTGCTCCGCCGTGCTCGGCTGAGAAAAGATGACGTGCCGGTGGCTCCAGTCTGTCGGAAGGCCGTACTCATAGGGTCTGGCGGCGCGGAGAGTAAGAATCCAGCCCACAGTAACCAGCGCCACTAAGGCTCCACCGATTCTGACGAATCGCGCAGCAGTACCCTTCATATTCTCGACTCCGTGGTTCGCGAAGTGCAGCGGTTTGCGGGGAGCACTTGACAGCTCTTCCGCCATACTGTGCGTCCAGACGTTCTAAACGAGTTAGCGCGCGGGAGAACTGAGCAAACTTTTCTGCCGTTCGAGCGTTCCACACTCACCAACTCGGTTCGTTGCCGATGGAAGCTGGACACGGATTTCCATCGATTGGCTGGAATGGCGGAGATTTTACTCTTTCTCCGGGGAGCAAGCAAACAGAATTGCGAGCGGATGGGGCTACTGATACCGCACCTGGCGGGACGCACCAACGGGGCAAGCGCTGCAAATCTAACCTGACTGTGGATGACGGAGCTGACACGAAGCTCAGAATGCCTTTCCGCTGCTATCGACGAAAGATTAAACATCCATTCGCGAATTCGGCCGCAGACCGTACAATGGTGGAACCCTTCTGACCGTGACGTCATCAGGACAATTGGAGATTCGAATCGAGTCCCACGGAGGCTAGTAAAACGATTTGGACGCGTACGAGGTAGCTGGGGATATGGAACATGCGGTCCGTGCCAGTGAAGAGAGAGAGGTGCTGACGCGAGAGGAGATTGCGAATCTCGCGTCGGAAGGCGGCCAGTCAGCGGAAACGCTGATGAACGTCGTTGCTCTCATAGCCAAGCGATTTCATACCGATGTGTGTTCGGCGTATTTGCTGGAACCAGATCGCGCGAATCTGGTGCTGGCGGCGACGGTCGGGTTGCGCCGCGAATGTGTGGGCAGTCTGAGAATGGCAGTGCACGAGGGCTTGACCGGAATGGTGGCGGAACAGGTGCAACCGGTTTCTGTGAGCCAGGTGAAGAATCATCCGCGGTTTAAATATTTTCGCGATGCCGGCGAAGATGCTTATCAGTCTTTTCTGGGCGTGCCGCTGATCGATCGCGGAATTCTGCAAGGTGTTCTTGTAGTTCAGACCGTGGAATCCCGCATATTCAGCGCGGAAGAGATACGCACGCTCAGCGAAGCCGCCATGCAGGTGGCTCCAGTGGTGAGCGAGGCGCGGACGCTGGACCGCTTTATCGCGCCCCTGCAGGAGCGCTTGTGGGCGCTGGCCCGCAATTTGTGGTGGAGTTGGGATCATAACGCGCAGAGCCTTTTCCTCGACCTGGATCCGGCGCGGTGGAGTGAATTGAACCACAATCCGGTGGCGCTGCTGACCGAAATCCCTTTGGGCAAGCTGGAAACGCGCGCCACCGAACTGATGCTGCACAGCCGGGTGAACTATGCCTATCGGCGCATGCTGGAGTACCTCGAAGACGATCGCACCTGGGGCACGCGCCATGCGGGCGTGCTGCGGCCGCATCCGGTGGCATATTTTTCGGCCGAGTTCGGGTTGCATGAATCGCTGCCGGTCTATTCCGGCGGCCTGGGAGTGCTGGCGGGCGATCACATCAAGAGCGCGTCCGATCTTGATATCCCGCTGGTTGGCATTGGACTGTTTTATGGCCAGGGATATTTCCGCCAACATCTCGACCTGGGAGGGTGGCAGACGGAAGAATATCTCGAGACCGATGTCAATCAACTTCCGATGGAGGTCGCCATCGGAAAAGACGGCAGGCCTGTGGTGGTGGAGATTGAGACCCGCAGTGGCCGGATTTTTGCGAAAGTCTGGCGCGTGAAGGTGGGCCGGCGCGATCTGCTATTGCTGGATTCGGATGTAGAGGGCAACGCTCCGGAGGATCGCGAACTCACGTCGCGGTTGTACGGCGGAGACTTGCGGATCCGGATACGGCAGGAATTATTGCTCGGGGTGGGGGGACTGCGCGCATTAAAAGCCCTCGGGATCACACCCGGAGTGCTTCACCTGAACGAGGGCCACAGCGGCTTTGCCGTGCTGGAAGCGGTTCGCATGCGCATGGAGGACGAGGGCATCGGATTCGAGGCTGCGGTGCCGCGGGTCTCGCGTGAAGTGGTGTTTACCACGCACACCCCTGTTCCCGCTGGGCATGATCGATTCGACGCCAAGCTGATAGAGGAGCATATCGGGCCCTTGCGCGAAGACCTGGGACTCTCGCAGGAGAGTCTGATGGGACTGGGCCGCGAAAACACCGGCAACTCCGAGGAACTGTTTTGCATGACCGTATTGGCCTTGCGGCTTTCGCGCCGTGCCAATGCCGTTTCCGCATTGCACGGCGAAGTTTCACGCGCGATGTGGACGGGGCTGTTTCGTGGCAAGCCCGAAGATGAAGTCCCCATCGGACACATCACCAACGGTGTGCATGTTCCGTCGTGGTTGGCGCCGCAGATGTTTCGGCTCTACGACCGCCATCTGGGCACGGATTGGCATCAGCGCGGCAGCGAGGCGAAGATATGGCTGGGCATCGAAAATGTGGATGACGGCGAGCTTTGGGAGACGCACCTTAACTTGAAGTCGCAGCTGATCGAATTCGTACGCAAGCGCGCCGTCTCACAGGCCAGGAGGCGCGGTGAATCCCGCGAGGTGCTGCAGCGTTTGGACCGGGTGCTGAGCCGCGACGCGCTGACCATCGGCTTTGCCCGGAGATTTGCCACATACAAGCGGGCGAATCTGATTCTTAGCGACATCGACAAGCTGGCCTCCATGGTGAATGATCCCAACCGCCCGGTGCAATTCGTATTTGCGGGCAAGGCGCATCCGCTTGACGAACCCGGCAAACGCCTGATGCAGCAGATTGCGGAGATGACCCGAGATCCTAAATTCCGCGACAAGTTCGTCTTCGTTGAGGACTACGACATCAACGTCGGCCGCCATTTCGTGCAGGGCGTGGATGTGTGGCTCAACAATCCCCGGCGACCGCAAGAGGCATCGGGGACCAGCGGCCAGAAAGTGGTACTCAACGGCGGCCTGAATCTTTCGATCCTGGACGGATGGTGGGCCGAAGCTTACGACGGAATGAACGGCTTCGCCATTGGAACCGGAAAGACTCATTCCAACATGAGCGTGCACGACTCCCGCGATGGCGACGACCTGTTGCGCACGCTGCGCGAGGAAGTGATTCCGCTCTACTACCAGCGCGATCGCGATGGCCTGCCCCGAGGCTGGATCAAGCGCATGAAGCGGACGATCCGGACCCTGGGTTGGCGCTTCAACGCCGATCGCATGGTGATGGACTACACCCAGCAGTGCTATCTGCCGGCTGCGGGTGGAACTTCGAGCGAGATGCGGTCCAATCCGTAGAGAAATTCAGCCATTGAGCGATGGCGTGATTGGGGATTTGATCAGTTCCCACCTGCCGTTCTCTTTTTAAGGCTCCGGAAGCGCCCACGCGAATAGGACTCCGCCGCTGCTGGTCACTACGTATTGGCGCCCGTCGAGTTGATAAGTGATGGGGGAACTTGTGATGTGCGAGCCAGAACCGGCGTGCCAGAGCGTTTTGCCGTCGGTCGAATCGAGCGCCAGAAAATTCCCGTGGCCATCGCCGCTGAAGGTCAGGCCGGAGTCGGTGGTCAGGACTCCCGCTCCGGATTCGTCGCCGAGATCGTGCCGCCAGCGGATTTTCCCGGTCTGATAATCAATGGCCTCGATCACCCCCGTGCCCCAGACGCTGTAGTCCGCTCCTGACCAACCGTAGACACCATCGGCCGGCTTGGAGAAATAAATGCTCCAACTGGGATGGGCATTGACGATAAACAAGCCGGTCTTTGTATCGAAGCTGGGCGAACGATAATTCGTCATTCCGCCTTCGTCAGGGGCAATCAGGCGGCCATCGGGAGCAGGCTCTTTGTCGGGATTAGGGATCGGCCTCCCTTGCTTGTCGACGCCCAGGGACCAGTTTACCGGGCCAAACGGAACGGTGAGCAGGCTCTTGCCGTTGGCGCGGTCGAGGACGAAGAAATAGCCGTTGCGCGAACTCTGCATCAGCATCTTGCGCGGCTTGCCGTGGAAATTGCCATCCACCAGCACCGGAGTCTCGACCGCATCCCAGTCGTGAGTATCATGCGGAGAAGGCTGGAAGGCCCACGCCAGCTTGCCCGTATCCGGGTTCAGCGCAACGATGGAGCACGTATAAAGGTCGTCGCCGGGACGCGTTGAACCGTTCAGGACGGGAGTCGGGTTGCCGGTTCCCCAGTAGACGAGGTTCAAATCAGGGTCGTAGGTTCCGGTCATCCACGTCATGCCTCCGGTCGTCTGATCAGGTGTGCCCGCAGGAGGAGTGGCATCCCACTGCCATTGCGTTGCGCCCGTTTCCGGATCGATCGCGCGGAGGAAACCGGTGAGATTATCGAAGTCTCCCGAGACCCCGACGAGCACGTGATTCCCGACGACCAGCGGGGCCATGCTGGTCCAGTACCCCTTGCTGACGTCCGCCACTTCCACTTTCCAGCGTACAGTTCCGTCCTTTGCGTTCAGACAGAACAGATGTGCGTCAGGGGTCAGAAAAAAAACAGATCCCTTGTACATGCCCACGCCGCGTTGACCGATGTGCTCGCCCGGTCCGCGGGGATAGGTGTAGCGCCAGATCTGGTGCCCGGAGCGCGCGTCCACCGCCCAAACATTGTCAGGAGCGGTGAAGTAGAGAATGCCATTCACGAGCAGCGGCGAAGACTTGAGCGGGATTGTCTGATTGGTCTGGAAGGACCAGGCCAGAGTCAGGTTCTTGACGTTTTGCGGACTGATTTGGGTAAGCGAACTATGGCGTCGGCCGGAGTAGTCGCCGTGATATCCGGGCCAACTGTCGGCGGTCGGGTGAAGCAACATCTGGTTATCGGGCGCCTGTGCCGCCAGTCGGCCGCTGGCCACGAGCAGGCTCATCGCCAGAACCAATACATGCCTGAAACGGTTTGTCATCAATTGGGGCTCTCTCCACCAGTTCGGACCCGCGCAAGTCAATCGTTATTGGAGCGTCTGCAGATATGCCATCAGATTGTGGACGTCCGCATCGGTGTACTTGCTCAACTGCTCCGCATGAGCGTTCACCGGCGCATCGACTTTGAACTGTACATCGCGCGTGCGCCAGGAGCGATATGTGTCTGAGGAATCGGTAAGCGCGACCGTGAATTCGTCGAGGTATTCCAGTCTTCCGGTAATGGTTAGCCCGGAAGCCAGCGTCACCGTGACTTTTGATTTGGCGTGCTTGGGATAGAGCATGTTTTGTTCGAGCTCGAGTCCCTTGTAACGCGAGGTGATTCCCGCCAGATCACCAGTCGCAGAATGGCAGTTGGCGCATCCCCCTGCGCCTTCGAAATATCTCTTGCCGGCCTCGGCGTCTCCGGTTTGCAGATCCGAGGGATCGACGCCCTTGCGCCCGCCGCCGCGGGTATTTTGGGCGTTCTGTTGGGTATGAATGAATGCCACCAGGCTCGCGATCTGCTGGTCCGAGCGATCGAAGGGCGGCATGCCTTTATCGGGGCGGCCGTTGCGAATGACTAGCCCGATCTTGTCGCCGTTGACGTCGGATCTCACCAGGCGCGAACGCGTCAGATCGGGACCGGTCTCGCCCCCGGTAGCATTGCGGCCATGACAAAACGAGCAGTCTTGCCGGAAAAGGCTGGCGCCACTTTCGACCAGTTCAGGAGGATAGGTCTTGGCCGCGGCCGGAGCGCTCTGCTGGCCTTGAATTGCCGTTTGCGGGCTCGGAGCGGGAGTTTGGGCGGCAGCGATCGAGAGCGAAAACACGCATGTGGCTACCACGGGAAAAATGGATTGCAGGAGTTTCATGCCGGCGCTCAATGAGTCTCCCCGGAAGTTTGCGGCCGCGGATGAGAAGCGGTGCTACCCTCAGTCATTCCCAGCACCCAGCGGATCGCTTCGAAATACATCTTGCGGATATCGGGATCGCTCCAGGCCTCTTCAGTGTGGCCGAGCGTGGAATAGAATACCCGGCCCTTGCCGTACATCTTGGCCCATGCCACCGCAAAATCATGATCGCTGCGGTGGATCCGCGGATTGTTTTCATAATTGAGTTTGGTGGGATCGAGACTCAGCAGGACGTTGACTTTGTCGCGCGACCATTCTTTGGGCTGGTAGATTTCGTCATACTTCACGAACGCATGCGGAAAATGGCGGACAGCCGGGAAGTTCGGGTCTTCATTGATGATGGGCGCGTTGAACGTCATCCAGGGATGCTGATCGAACCATCCGCCAATCATCTCGCCATACTCGGGCCATTTGTAGTTGGTGTCGAGCGCGGCGTGGACGCCGACGAACCCCTTGCCGTCGTCCTTGATGAACGACATCATATCTTTCTTCTGGCTATCGTCGAGATCGAGTTCGCCGGTGGTGCTCACGAAGACCAAAGCATCGAAGTAATCGAGATGTTTGGCATTCCGCTCCAGATTTTTCTTGGTGATCAGTTCGGTGTCAGTACGCAGAGTAGCGTCCCAGAGCCCGGTTTCATGGCCCATGTTGTAGATGGCGGCCATTCCGGTGGAAACCGAGTCATGCTCGAAGCCCTTGGTCTGCCCGATGACGAGGATGTGCTTGAGATGAATTTTCTTGTCATGCGGCACGGCCGGAAGTGAGGAGGCGGCGGGTGGAGGATTCTGGGCAGCCACCAGAGACAGCGACGATAACAGAAAAAGAGAGATAAGAATTCTAGTTCGGCGCAATGGATCTCCCCCAAGAAACGTTTCAAGAACTGTTGGCAATAAAGTTATCACAACAGGCTGCGGGCGCGGGAAGCGACGCAACTCAGTCACGCGACGATCGGTGCTGCATTCGCAAGCGAAATCCGACTCAAAGGCTGGGATAAAATACCCCGGTCATTTCTTGAGGAGACCGAACGTTATGCGCGTTGGTGTCTTTACCCCATTGCTATCGAAGATTCCGTTGGACGCGGTGCTTAAGAAGCTGGCGGAGCTCGATATTCATACCGTCGAATTGGCCACGGGGAATTATGTCGGCGATGCCCATTGCAAGCTGTCGATGCTCGAGAATGCGTCGGCCCTGGCCGATTTCAAGAAGATTCTGAACGACCACGGCGTCAGCATCAGCGCGTTGAGTTGTCATGGCAATGGGCTACATCCCAACCAGGTCCAGGCAAAGCAGCATCGAGATGTCAGCCGCAAGACAATCCTGCTGGCGGAAAAACTGGGGGTGCCGGTGATGGTCGATTTTTCCGGCTGTCCAGGAGATTCGCCGAATGCAACCGCTCCGAATTGGATCACGTGCCCGTGGCCTCCGGATTTCCGCACTGTTCTCGACTGGCAATGGAACGAAGTCGTGGCGCCGTATTGGATCGAACACGCGCGCTTCGCAGCCGATCATGGAGTCAAGATCGCGGTGGAAATGCACCCCGGCTTCGTCGTTTACAACCCGGAAACGCTGCTGCGGCTGCGCTCGATCGCGGGGAAAAACGTCGGCTGCAACTACGATCCCAGCCACTTATTCTGGCAGAACATCGATGCAGTCGGGGCGGTGCGCGTGCTGCAGGAAGCGGTGTTTCACGTTCATGCCAAGGACACACAACTCTATCCCGCAAACCTGGTGCGCACGGGCATCCTCGACACCAAGCCATATACGGAGGAGCGGAATCGGAGCTGGATCTTCCGCACGTGCGGTTACGGCCATGGCATGGAGTTTTGGAGCGAACTGATTTCCACGCTGCGCATGTTCGGCTACGATTACGTGATCTCGATCGAGCACGAAGACAGTTTGCTATCGCCCGCAGAGGGTTTGACCAAGGCGGCGAACTTGCTGAACCGCATCGTGATCCGCGAGCCGGCAGCGGCTGCGTGGTGGTCTTAGCGCTGTGGAATTAAGACAGGAACTCAGAATGAAACCGATCAGAACGGCAATCTTTGGCACCGGATTCATGGGGCGCGTGCACCTGGAAGCGGTCCGGCGTGTGGAATCGGTCGAAGCCGCCGCCATCGCGGGCAGAAACAAAGACGTGGTCGAACGCTTAGGCGCGGCATTCTCAGTCCCCACAGTCACAACCGACTACCGCGAACTGCTTCGCAATAAGGGTATCGATGCGGTCCACATCACTACGCCGAACGCCCAGCATTTCTCCATGGCAAAGGAAGCGCTCGAGGCAGGCAAGCACGTGCTCTGCGAGAAGCCGCTCACCACAACCGTCGCCCAAGCGGAGGAGCTCGCGGCGCTGGCTGTCAAACGCGGACTCCGAAATTGCATCTGCCACAATTTGCGCTATTACCCCATGGTGCAGCAGATGCGCCGCATGCGGGAAGCAGGCGATCTGGGCGAGATTCTCGTGGTCCAGGGCACGTATTCCCAGGATTGGCTGCTCTACGACACAGACTGGAACTGGCGCGTGGACGCGAAGGCCGCGGGGGCTTCGCGCGCGATGGCCGATATCGGGTCGCATTTTTTCGATATGGCCGAGCACGTCACAGGATTACGCATCACTTCTCTCTGCGCCGACCTTCAGACCTTTCACAAAACGCGCAAGCAGCCGAAACATTCGGTCGAGACCTTTGCCAACAAGCTGATGGGGTCCGGGGATTACATTGAAACCCAGGTGGACACCGAAGACTTCGGCGCAGTTGTGTTCCGGATGGGAACACGCACGCGGGGCTGCATGACCGCAAGCCAAGTTGCCGCGGGACGAAAGAACGGGCTCAACATCGAAATCTACGGCACGAAATCTTCAGTCGCATGGAACCAGGAGCGGCCTGACGAACTCTGGCAAGGCCACCGTGATACCGCCAATGCCGTGTACGTGAAAGATCCCGCGCTCCTCAAGCCGGCCGCGCGCAGCTATGCCGATCTCCCCGGCGGCCACAGCGAAGGCTACGACGACACTTTCAAGCAGGTGTTCCGGCGCTTTTATGCCTCCATCCATTCGCCTGGCGCGCCGGAGTATCCGCAGTTTGCGGATGGTCTGCGCCAACTGGTAATTCTCAATGCCGCGCTGGAGAGCAATTCCCGGCGAAGTTGGGTGGATGTTCCCGGCTCGAATTCCGGAAATTGAAACAAGATGCAATTATTCGGATCGTCTATTGACCTGTGATTTAGAATTGCAGTCACGCATCGTCCGCGAGCACGGACTATCAAATCGCCCGACCCGGACTCAAATCTCTTTCTCTCTGCATTTTTATTAACCGCGATTCAGGGCTGAGCACATGATCGGGAAATCACTCCGTTGGTACCGCGTCGAGAGCAAGCTCGGATCTGGCGGCATGGGTGTGGTTTACAAGGCAGTGGATTCCCGGCTGGGCCGTGCCGCCGCCATCAAGATTCTTTCCACGGGCGCTCTGAATTCCGAACGCGAGCGGCGATTCGTTCAAGAGGCAAAAGCTGCCTCATCCTTGAACCACCCCAACATCGTCACCATCTACGACATCGACACGCAGGAGGTCGACGGCAAGCCCGTGCAGTACATCGCCATGGAGTACGTGGCGGGAGAGACGCTCGATCACCTGATTGGGCGCAAGGGGCTGCGGATTCGAGATGTGCTGAAGTATGCGGTCCAGATGGCCGATGCACTGGCCGCGGCTCACGCCGCAGGAATTGTGCATCGCGACCTCAAGCCCTCGAATGTGATCGTGAGCCCGCAGGGAGTAGTGAAGATCCTCGACTTCGGGCTCGCGAAGCTGTCTGAGCCGAAACAAGCTGACGCCTACGCCGAAACCATGCACGGGCAGGGATCACCGCTGACCGAAGAAGGAACGATTCTCGGAACCGTCGCCTATATGTCTCCGGAGCAGGCGGACGGCAAGAATGTTGATACCCGCTCCGACGTTTTTTCCTTTGGCTCGGTCTTATATGAGATGGCCACCGGGCGGCGTGCTTTTGCGGGCGGATCCAAGTTGTCATCGCTCTCGGCGGTGCTCTACAAGGACCCGCAACCAGCGTCCCAGTCCGGGGCGGAGGTGCCGCCGGAACTGGATCGGATCATTGCGCGCTGCCTGAAGAAGGATCCCGAACGCCGCTGGCAAACCATGGCGGACGTGAAGGTCGCACTGGAAGAGTTGCGCGAGGATCTGGATTCGAGCCATGTGGCTGTTGCCGGGCAAGCGCCGGTTCGTCGTTCTAAGCCGTCCAGGACCAAGCTATGGACTGGAATAGGCGTGCTAGCTGGAGTTTTGCTTGGGCTTGCGTTGCGGATCACTTACGAGAAACAGCAGAAGTTCATTCGTCCAACCCAGCCACCTTCCTTTCAGCGTCTGACCTTTCGTCGCGGTGATGTGACTTCGGCTAAGTTTGCTCCCGGCGGGATGGTGGTTTACAGCGCCGAATGGGACGGTGCGCCTTCCACCTTGTTTTCCGCCCGGCCCGGCAGTCGTGAAGGACGGCCATTGGCGCTGCCCAGCGCCAGAGTACTCGCGATTTCCCAGAGCGGCGAAATGGCGATTCTCCTGGGAGGCGAAGACGTCGGAACCCTGGCCCGAGTGCCGTTTGGCGCGGGCGCCCCTCGGCAGGTGCTAGAAGGAGTAAGCGGGGCAGACTGGGGGCCAGATGGAGACTCGCTCGCGGTGGTGCGCACGGTGGGCGGAAAGTTTCGCCTGGAATATCCCATCGGCAATGTGTTGTATGAAACCGAGAAGCGTCCTCCGATGATGCCGCGGGTCTCGGCGGACGGGAAACTGGTTGCCTTCTTCGATTTTGATGTGGAAGTCGGCGACTATGCTTTGTGCGTGATCGGAGCTAATCATCCCAGACAGGTTCTATCTCGCGGATGGCGCGCTATCGGCGCATTGAATTGGTCGCCGGACGATCGGGAAGTGTGGTTCTCGGGAGGGCAGCCCGGGGCCGATCCGGCGCTCTATGCTGTTACTCTCTCCGGAGCGCAGCGGCTGGTTACGCAAACCGGCGGAATGATCGTGATGCAAGACGTAGCCAGAGATGGGCGCGTTCTTCTGAGCACAGTCAATTCCCGGCTGGGAATTCTTTTTACTCCTCCGAACGGTGCGCCTCGGGATTTGGCCTGGCTCGATTCCTCGCTGGTTTATGAGCTCTCGAATGACGCCCAGTCGCTTGTATTCGTCGAGCTTTCAAACGGGCAGGGACGCAACTCTGCCATCTATTTGCGGAAGACCGACGGGTCTCCGGCGATCCAGCTTGGATACGGGAATCGGCCGTCCCTTTCGCCAGACGGAAAGTGGGTGGCGTGCATCCACCATGAAGGCGAGCGCTCCTCGCTGATGTTGCTCCCTACTGGGCCCGGCGAATCGAAATTTCCCAAGATTGAAGGACTGCACTTTGACGGAGTGGAGTGGTTTCCCGACAACAAGCGGATTCTGTTCACGGGGAACGAGACTGGCCACGAGATCCGCACCTGGTTATACGACATCGACTCCAACAAATGGACACCTCTGACACCGGAAGGTACCCGCGGGACACAAGTCTCACCGGATGGCCTGTGGTTTGTTAGCGTGGACCCGCACAAACTGCTGCTTTCCCCTGTGAGCGGAGGAAATTCAAAAAGCATCGTTGAGCTGCAAACCGGCGAGAGCGTGGCGCGCTGGAGCGGCGATGGCCGATACCTGTTCCTGCAACAGCGCGAACTCAGCAGCATCAAGATCACTCGGCTGGAGGTCTCGACCCATCGCCGGGAGCCTTGGCTGACGGTGAAGGTGCCGGAACCAGGAGCGAGCTTTCTTGGACCGCTGGCGCTTTCTGCCAATGGAAAGGCCGCCGCTGTCAGCTTCCAGCGCGACTTGGCTAATCTGTTTCTAGTGAACGGTCTGAAGTAAACCAATCAATATCCGCTTATCGCGAGTGTGGCTCAAGAGATCCGCGACGGCAGCCGGCGGCGCTACGCCTGGCGCTGGCGCTTGGGCTTTAAGTTCAGAGTACGAATCAGCCGGAACAGGTGGTTGGGATGCACTCCCAGGATTTTCGCTGCGTCGGTGTAATTCCCATTCGCTTGCTCGATGGCGCGCTCGATCAGCGATTTCTTGGCGTCGCGGATGCCTTCGTGCAAGGCGCTGACCGGTTCTCCTGAGGACGCCGTCTCTTCCAGAATTGAATCCGGCAGATCCTCCGGAAGGATTACTTCCGTGGAGCCCAGCACCACGGCGCGCTCGATGGCATTTTCCAGTTCACGCACATTGCCCGGCCAGTCATAACGGATGAGGCAGGCGCGAGCTTCGGGAGAAATCCCAGCCACCCGGCGCTTCACCTTTTCGCTGTAATGAGCCGCGAAAAATGCGGCGAGCAGCGGAATATCTTCGCGACGCTCGCGCAAGGCCGGCATGTGGAGCGAGACCACGTTCAAACGATAGTAGAGGTCGGGGCGAAAGGCTCCGCTGCGGGAGGCTTCTTTCAAATCGCGATTGGTCGCCGCGATGAGGCGCACGTCGAGTTTGATGGGACGAGTGCCGCCAACCCGTTCGAATTCCCGCTCCTGCAGCACGCGCAGGAGCTTGGCTTGCATGGGGACGGCCAGTTCTCCGATTTCGTCCAGGAAAACCGTACCCCCCTCGGCTATCTCCAGCTTGCCTTTCTTCTGGGAGACCGCTCCGGTGAAAGCGCCCCGTTCGTGGCCGAACAACTCGCTTTCCAGCAAGGTTTCGGTGATGGCGGCGCAGTTGATCGCTACGAACGGCTTATCGGCGCGGGGGCTATTCATGTGAACTGCGTTCGCGACCAGCTCTTTTCCGGTGCCGCTTTCGCCCGAAATCAGCACCGTGGAATCGCGCCCGGCCACGCGCGATACGAACGCATACACGTCGTGCATGGCTTTGCTCTCGCCAACCATACTGTGATGGATATTGAGTTCCTCGTGCAGGCGGCGGTTTTCTCCGCCCAGCCTTTCTAAATGCCGCGCATTTTCAATCGCGAGAGCCGAGATGTTCCCCATCGTCGTGACCAGCTGCAGAAGATCGGAGTCGAAACGCATCCCGGGCGAACTGGCGTCGAGATAAAGGACTCCGAGGACTTTTTCCTGCAGCGAGAGCGGGACCGCCAGCACCGAGTGGACCCGGCGTTCAAGCAGACTTTCGGCCTCCCGGTAGGCGTCGTCGCTTTGGACGTCGTTTGAGAGCACGGCCAGATTCCCTTCGATGACACGGTCCAGGATGGTTTGGCTGGCGTGAATGGGCTGATTGGGACCAAGCCGGCGATGCCTTCCGACGACAGAAGAAAATTCTGGGGATCCATCTTCGGTCAATAGAATGGCGGCTTGGTCCGCCGGGACAATCGCCAGCACAGCCTCCAGAATCTTCTCCTCGAGGGCGACCAGGCCGCGCACCGAATTCAAGGTCCGGCTGAAATCCAGCAGCACGTTCAGGTCGCGAATAGTCTTGGCAGTGGCAGGCAGGCTCTCGGGCCGGGGAGGCTGCAGGTAGAGAGCATCCTCTTTTCGCAGGATAACGGTCGCGGCCCCGGGGGCGGGAGTCGCATCCAGTTGCAGGGAGATCCCCGGACTGGTTTCGCTGTTGGGACCTTGAAAAACCAGGATCGAGTTCCCTACCCGAATCTGGTCGCCCTGCACCAAGACTCTTTCTTTCACGGGTACGCCGCTGACGAAAGTATTATTCCGGCTATCGAGGTCGAGGAGCCGGAAGCCATCGCTTTCCTTACGGATAACACAGTGGCGGCGCGAGACCAGGGAATCGAGCAGCGAGATCTCGTTAGAGGGATCGCGGCCGATCGACACCTCGTCCTTGGTCAACTGGAACAGTTTGCCCTTGAGAGGACCGCTAACCGCCTCCAGCCGTGCGCTATCACTGGAAATGCCGGCCGCACTACCCGAATCGCCCATAACGCAATGAGTATACCCGCTGGTCGGGGCTGGGGTGCACCTAACAGAAATGTTAGACGTGAGCCTTTTTGTTTGGTCCTACTGCCTGCCTGGACGGCAGAGCGGCCTCGCGAAAACATCCGAGAGCCGAGTTTCTCCTTTGTTTTCAGGGGGGATGGCGGCGGAGGCACGCCGCATGCCGATTTGCCACTTTTGGCACTCGCGTTGCATTACCAAGGTCACTTGCGAGGACAAGCCGAGCAAGAACTTCCCAGGTCCCAAAGGAGCACGACAATGAAGGCAAAGATGAATGCAAAGCTGGTCATCAGAATCGCAGTACTCACCGTTGGTATGGTAGGCGCGTTCGTGGCAGCCAGCTTTCAGCCGATTGCCACCGCCACGGATGGAGGGCCGCTCATCCTCTGCAAGCCCGGAACAGCCAACTGCGTGAGCACGCTGCCGCCGAGCTAGTAATCAGAAGTGCTGGCCACGTCTCATAGCAGGGTTATAAAACTTGGGCTCAGCCTCTCGGGTACGCCTTCTTGGAGCTGCCGGGACAGACAACCTCCCGGCAGCCTCATTTTTTGAGCGAGTTGACCAACGAGCCCGGCATACAGCTTTCTCCCCACCCCCTACATACTTTTCCTTATTCGCTTCGGTCAAGGCGGGCTTGTAACATCCACAATTCCAATGGATGCTCCGATGAGGGCTGTAGCCCACCCCCGAAGTATTCCGGCGCAAGTCGCGCGTCAGATTTTTTACTTGTGGCCGTACCTGTTCATCGGAATATCAGTTGCTGGACTCGCCTATGAAATCTGGAACTCGTTTCGTTAAATAGGCGCGATTGAATCGCCAGTCCTGAAGTCGGCAGCCGGAGAGCGCATCCCGATCCCGCACGTATTTTCGATGTAGAAATCGCCCAAGGCTGGTTTGCCCGCCTCAACACAAAGGGTTGCACAACGCTGTCGCGAGTCCAGTTCGCGGCCTCCCGTCTCAATCGCGAGGTCGACGCGATATAGCCCTGGCTGGATGGGCAGCACAGGACATTCGAACACAACCTCGCCTTCGCCAGGCTCGATCGTAAGATCGGAGCCGGAGCATTCATTCGTGAGCTGCGCGCACAAATAGCCGCTCGGCCAATAAATGGAGATCCGAAAAACCGCATGGGGAATCGTAATCGCGGACCGGTATGTGAAACGGGCCTCCATCGCGTACCCGGTGCGAACGGGAGCATCCGCTCCCGGACTGGAAAACGAAACGCTGACGCACTGCGCACGTTTCGCAGAATCGAGTTCCTGCTCCATCCCGGCCCCACCCCCCGCGAAAGTCATCTTTTGATACGCGTCTACCACCACGCGTGCAGCATCGTCCATCAGGAGTCGTCCTCGATCCAGGAGAAGAGCCCGATCACAGAGGCGATAGACGGACGCAAGATCATGCGAGATGAAGACGATGGTCGCCCCATCTTTCCTCAAGGCCGCGATGCGGTCCAGGCATTTTGCCTGAAAGGCCAGATCCCCAACCGCGAGAACTTCATCAAGCAGTACGATGTCCGGCTCGAGGTGGGCGGCCACCGAAAAGCCCAGTCGAACATACATTCCCGAGGAATAGCGTTTTACGGGTTCATCGATATATTTCTCCACGCCCGAGAATTCGACAATGCTCTCCATCTTTCGCTTGATTTCAGAGCGTCGCATGCCCAGCATCGCCCCATGAAGGTAGATATTCTCCCGCCCGGTAAGTTCAGGATGGAATCCGGATCCCACTTCGATAAGGGCTGCGAGCCGGCCGCGAATCGTGATCTCCCCCCGAGTGGGGGCAGTAATGCCGCAAAGCAGCTTCAGGATCGTGGTCTTGCCCGCGCCATTGTGCCCCACAATGCCGAGGGCCTCGCCCTGATTGACCTCGAAGCTAAGATCCTGAAGAGCCCAGACCTCGTCGGTGCGCTTGCGTAGCCCTGAATACCAGCGCTTCGGCAGGTTGCCATTGGAACGCAACGCGTATTTCTTGTGGACCCTATCCAGTTTCAGATCGATCATTCGTTTTCTCAGACGACATCGGCCATGGTGGCTTCCGATGATTTGAAATAAGCGTAGGCAAGCGTCAAGGCAACGATCATCTCTCCAGCGGCCATGGCCAGCATATGGCGATCCGGGGCGTGTCCATACAGCACCGCACCGCGAAAGCTCTCGATGGCAATCGCTATCGGATCCAGCAAATACAAGTTGCGAAAGCGCGCAGGGACGGCCTGCAGCGAGTACACGACCGGAATCGCAAACATCCAGATCTGCAAAACAAACGGCAGAGCCAGACCAATATCCCGAAAGCGCACGTGAACGGCGGAGAAGAATAGTGCGATGGCGGCGGCAAAGGCGCCGAGAATAAAAAGAATGGGCACGACGTAAAGCAGATTCCACGTGACTGCCACGTGGTAATAAGCGAGCAAACCAGCGAGAATCACAGAAGCGATGAGGAAATCGGTCACCGCCGCTGTCAGGTAAGACAAGGGAATGATTTCCCGCGGAAAATACATTTTCGTAAGCAGGCTGGGATATGCAATCATCCCGTGAACCGAGTTCGTGATCGAACTGGAAAAGAAAAGCCAGGGCAGCAGGCCGGAGAATACGAATAACGAATATGGCGTTCCGCCGGTGTTCACGCGGGTAACATGCGCGAACACAAACGTGTAGATGCCCATCAATGCCAGCGGCTGTAACGCCGCCCACGCCCAGCCCAGAATGGACTGCTTGTAGCGGACACTAAGCCGGAACACACTCAGCACATAAAGAAGATCAGAGTACTGGGTCAATGTGCGTAAACCGGCAATAACAGTGCCGACAGAAAACGCAGCAGGAGCGATCACCCGAACCCGGCGCACGTCGGATTTTTCCGGATGGGATTGCTCCCAGGCGATACCGGCGGTTTCAGTGGCTGCACCGGCTACCGCCACGGACGAGTCATCGGGCATTCCGTCGATCCTTTCTTCAAACTGAAAACTGTGGGAGTTCTGCTGAGAGGCCGTCTCCCATTTGCCCTCTTATCGTTGTTCCCGGGACCCTCAAGGTCTGCTGCATCGGGCGCTGGTTAATCTCGCGCAGACGGGCTGACAATTTTTCCCCGATGATGCTGACGTGCGGTTGCCGCAATAGTTCGTAATGTCCGCAGCGCATTTCGTGGATCTCCACCCCGCCGCTGGAGCGTGCTCCCCAACCCATTTCGGGGTCGCGCACGTAATAGTATGGTTGCCGCGGCCGCTTGAAGAGAATCACCGGTGCCCGAAAACGCGGAGCCTCGAAATCCTGGTTCGGCCAGTATGCTTGTGGCCATCCTAAATCCGTGGAGCCGTTTCGCCCTGCCAATGTTCTGAACGTTCGCTCAATTTTGTGCATCCGCTGCCGAAGCGGCAATTGCCGAAAGGTGCGAAGCCGTTCCAGGTAGTAATTGATGGCCCAGAGTGCCCGGATTTGGGAATTTTCGAGCACCCACGTATCCAGGATCGCGAAGAACGCCACCTCCTCCCCCGCCGATTCCAGCTGCAGAATCATCTCCTGTGCAATCAGGACGCCATCGCACATCCCTCCCATGCAGTATGGACCGTGTGGCTGCACCTCGCGCATGGCGCTTATGTATTGCTGCGCCAACGTGCGCAGTTCATCCTTTCTAAATGGCCTGTCCCATATGCCAGGACCGGGCCCCTGCAGCTTGTACGCGGAATCGCGCTCGCCCAGATGACGCGCCAGCAGAGCGTATCCCAGCGAATCCGCTCCCGGAGCCACGACCGCGAATAAGGGGACACCAGCAGCATTTTGGCGCAGCGGCATGGCTATAGGATCAGGCTCAGAGACGGTATTATTTCGTAAGAGGATTGCCAGAGTCTCGATCGTGGGCGCGCGAAAAATTGCGGAAACCGGAAGCGCCCGCCCGGTCGCCTCCTGGATTTGCGACGTGACACGCGCGGCCAGCAAGGAGTGCCCACCCAGATCAAAGAAATTGTCGCGCACCCCGATTTTCTCCACGCCCAGCGCTGCCTTCCAGATTTCCAAAAGCAATGCCTGCTCTGACGCGGCGACCGGCACGGCTCGTGCCTCCGGCTTCACCAGTGAACCGGAGAGTCCGTCGCGTCTGTGGCGGCCGGGATCTTTCTTGTGTGGCGACACCGGCAGCCGCGGTATCGCTCTCGACACAGCGGGCAATCGCAGATCGTCGATCTGAATCTCAGGATCAACCGTAACCTGCCGAAGAATCTCGGTGTAATTCTCAAATATTTGCGAAATGCGCTCGACGCTGAACAGTGCAGTACTGAAATCGAATTGCAGCCACCATTTGCCATCGCTGTCTTCGATAAACGTCGCGAATAGGTCAAGAATTGAACTATTCGTATTCACCACATAGGGATAAGCTACGACGTTGCCGAAAGCATGCGACCGGATGGCCGACTGAATAACCGAAAACATAACCTGGAAGACAGGGTTGTAACTCAGGTTTCGTTCCGGACGTAAGGCCTCGACCACTCTCTCGAACGGAACCTCCGCATTGGCCAGCGCTCCAAGTGTGGTCTCGCGCACCTGCGCCAGCAGGTCCAGGAAACGCGGATTGCCGGAAAGATCGTCGCGTAACACCAACGTGTCCACAAAGAACCCGATCAGGGGTTCGGTCTCGACCTGGGTTCGTCCTGCGACCGGCACCCCTACCAGGACATCCGGTTGGCCGCTGTAACGGTAGAGCAGAGTCTTGAACGCCGCGAGCAAAAGCATGAAGGGAGTGACTTGATGCTGTTTTGCCAGACTCAGAGCGGCGGAAATGACTTGGGCGGGAAGGGTGAATGTCCAGGTCGCGCCCTCAAAGGTCTGTTCCGCAGGTCGCGGATGTTCGCTCGGCAACTCTAAAACCGGCGGCGACCCGGCGAGCCGTTCTTTCCAGTATGACAACTGTCTCTGGGCAGATTCAGTTTCCACCAACCGATGCTGCCAAACTGAATAGTCTCCATATTGAATGGCGAGTTCAGGCAGATCGGGAGTCACTCCATTGGTAAGCGCCTCGTAAAGAACCGCCAGTTCTCTGGTAAAGACGCGCATAGACCAAGCGTCGGTGATGGTGTGATGCATAGTGCACAGCAGCACGTGTTCGTCGGGCTTTATACGTAACAGGTGCGAGCGAAACAAGGGAGCCTTGCCGAGATCGAAGGCCGTTCCGACGTCTCGTTTGGCGAACTCGTAAGCCGGCGGATAAGGCTCGTGCAAGTGCGCAAAATCCGTAACTGGCAAGCTGACGGTATGGCTGGGAAGAATCCGCTGCATCAACTCGCCGCGCTCCAATACTAAGCTGGTACGCAGAGTGTCGTGCCGACTCACGATTACCTGAAGACTCCGCTCTAATAGCCCGACGTCGAGTGGGCCATACAACCAGAGCCCCACTGGAACGTTGTAAGCAGCGGAAGACGCCCGCAACTGGTCAAGGAACCAAAGCCTTCGTTGCGAGAGCGATGCGGGATAAGTTTCAAGCCCCGTCGGCGAAGGGACGGCCATAAAATGCCCGCGGGTGTGCTTCGAACTGGGCGCGCAAAACCCGCACTGCGGTTCACAGGTTCGCGTACTTACAACGGCGCAACAATACGGGGAATGCTGTAGACAAGTACACAAAGTACTCTATTGGCGTTTTCGGGGCCGGACTCCAAGATTAGCCTGTCTTATCGTTCGCTCCGATGGATCAAGCTGCCTTCCCTGCGTCATTTGGGCAACAGAGATTGTGGTTCCTGGATCAATTTGAACCTGGAACCGCCGCCTACAACCTTCCTCGCGCCTTTCGGATCCTCGGTCCCCTCGATGTCGAGATACTCGGACGAGCTTTGCACCAAGTTGTCCAGCGGCATAGCTCGCTGCGCACCGTATTCAGCTCCGTCTATGGCGAGCCCCGTCAGATCGTCTTGTCGGACCGCGAGATTACGATTCCCCTGGTCGACTTGACCGACATTCCGGACGAGAACCGGGAGACAGAGGCCCTCCGTGTGGTGAGTGAAGAAGGGAAAAAACCGTTTGATCTATGCGAAGGACCGCTGCTGCGGTGCTTGCTGGTTCGACTCGGTCCGGAGAAGCACATCTTCATGCTGGTGATGCACCACATCATCACTGACGGCTGGTCGATTTCCATTTTGTTCAGGGAAGTGACAACTTTTTATGCGGCCTTGGTGCGCGGCGAAGAGCCAGCACTACCCGAACTTCCCATTCAGTATTCGGATTACGCCCAGTGGCAACGCGAGCGCATGAGTGAAGAAGTGCTCACCGCTGAAATTGAGCATTGGAAAGGCAAGCTCGCCGGGGCGCAGACGGTGCTTGAGCTTCCCTTCGATCATGCGCGCCCGAAGAACGCCGCCTGGCACGGAGCAACCGAAGAGATCAGCCTGGACAGCACCGTGCTGGCCAAGTTGAAAGCGACGGCGCAAGCCGAGGGCGCAACTCTGTTCATGGTGTCCATGGCCGCGTTTCAGGCCTTGCTATGGCGCTATACAAACCAGGAAAGCATTCTGCTGGGAACACCGGTTGCCGCGCGCAATGAGATTGAATTCGAGAATATGGTCGGATTGTTCGTCAACACGCTGGTCTTCCGATCCGATTTTTCGAGCAGCCTGACCTTTCGTGAGTTAGTTCGCCAGGTGCGGGCGTTCGCCCTCGATGCTTACACGCACCAGGATGTGCCCTTCGAAAAACTCGTGGAGGGCTTGGTCCCTCAGCGCGCGCTCGATGTCCATCCCTTGTTCCAGGTGATGTTCACGTTCCAGAACATTCCGAAGCAAGTATTCGAAATTCCCGGGCTCAGCATCAAGGAAATCGGTTTCGAGGCTGGCATCGCCAAGTTCGATCTCTCCGTTGAGGTCTGGGACGACGGCAACTTTCATTGCCAATTCGAGTACCGCAGCGACTTATTCGAGCCATCGACAATGCGCAGGATGCTCGGACAGTTCGAGACGCTGCTGCATGCGGCATTAGAGAATCCGGACCGGCGCCTTGCCGAACTGCCCCTGATGAGCGAGCAGGAGCGGGCGCAAGTTCTGGTTGAATGCAATCGAACGGCCGCGGAGTATCCGCGCGACTTGACCATCCACAGGGCTTTTGAGCAACAGGTGGAGCGGACTCCCCAAGCCGCGGCTTTGCTTTTCGAGGGGAAGAAATGGACCTATCGCCAGCTCAATGATGAGGCCAACCGCGTGGCCCGAGTGTTGGCCCGGAAAGGGGCAGGACCCGGCTCGCTGGCGGGCATCTTCTTCGAGCGCTCACCGGAAATGGTGATCGCCTTGTTAGCTGTTCTCAAGACCGGCGCGGCTTATGTTCCCCTTGATCCCGCGTTCCCACTCGAGCGCATCCGGCTCATGATCGAAGACGCCGGATTGTCCGCTGTCGTGACCCATTCCGCGGTCGAAGCCAGGCTGCCCGCCCAAGTGCGGAACGTTGTCGTGCTGGATAAAGATAAAGATGAGCCGCCTCAGCATGAGCCGGCCGGTTTTGCCGCGTCAGTTTCCAGCGACCAGCGCGCTTATGTGATCTATACCTCCGGGTCCACCGGCATACCCAAAGGAGTGGAAGGAACTCATCGCGGGTCCATGAATCGTTTTGCCTGGATGTGGAGAACGTATCCCTTCCAGGCCGGCGACGTGTGCTGCCACAAGACGAACCTAGGATTTGTAGACTCGATCTGGGAGATCTTTGGTCCGCTGCTGGCCGGCATTCCCAACGTGATCATCCCGCAGGAAACGGTGCGCGATCCCGAACTGTTTCTGCAAATGATGGCTCGCGAACGTGTCACTCGGATCGTGCTTGTGCCTTCCCAACTGCGCGCCCTGCTGGAGCATGCTCCCGATCTCCAAACAAGAGTGCCGCAGCTGAAATTGTGGTCCTGCAGCGGCGAGGTGTTGCCGGCCGAAGTGGCGAAGCAATTCCGCGCGGCCTTTCCGGAGGCCACGCTGTTGAACATCTATGGATCGTCGGAAGTGGCGGCCGATGCCACTTGCCACGAAGTTACGGAGCGGGATCTCGATCTGTCGGTGGCGATTGGAAAGCCGATCAGCAATACGCAGGTTTATCTTGTGGACTCCTGCTTGAACCCGGCGGCCCTCGGAACCCGCGGCGAGATTTACATTGGCGGGGAGGGCCTGGCCCGCGGCTATCTGAACCGGCCGGAACTGACGGCCGAGCGCTTTGTGCCCAATTGGCTGGCCCCCGAGCAGTCTCGTCGGCTGTATCGCACCGGCGATCTGGGACGCTATCGCAGCGATGGCGCGCTCGAATATCTGGGACGCGTCGATTCGCAGATCAAGCTGCGCGGGCTGCGCATCGAGTTGGGGGAAAT
>DASYYT010000049.1:0-17901 GCA_035949755.1 Candidatus Sulfotelmatobacter sp. | reverse complement strand
AGCCTGTAACGACTTCCTGGGCTGTTAGGGATGCCGCCGAATAGGAGCAGAATCAGGCGGGGACGTTCATACCAGAATGACCTGCGAGAATCCTTCGCTCGACTGGAAACAGCCCACATTTTCCCTTCGGCAACTATGATTCACTGGCGGGCGAATGAATTGGCCTGCGCTGCCTTGTCTCGTGATCATGATCTGCCAGCGCCCTACGCCGCCGCCCGTGTTTCCGCCATCGCATCGTACTCCTGCTCTGACTCGCTCGACAGCAATACCCACATCGTGTAGACGCCGAGCGCGGTTCCGAACGGAATATTGGTAAACAGCGAGATGAATCCCAGCACCAGCGCCAGAATGCGCGCCCATTTTTCGTGCTGCAACAGGCCCCAGCCCGCAATGAATCCCAGCGCCGCCTTCGCGAACAGGAAAATCGCAACCACGCTGAGCAACGGCTGCAGAAATGATCCCTCTGGCGGCACTCCGAAACGGCCGCCATGCGCGAAAATCGTATTCGCGATGATGTAGAGAATCACCGCTCCTACCGTGTTGAATGCGGAAAATGCCAGCCAGAAAAGACCGAGCAGCCGCACATGATTCTGCACTCGTCCGGCACGCGGCTGCATCACCGACACTGGACCCAAAATCTGCTTGCCGCATGCGCTGCAGAACGCCTGCCCCGGTTGTACCGCCGCGCCACATCCATCGCAGAACATGATTTTTCCCCCTCGCTCTCATTCCCCGCCGCGACTCATACCAACTTCCTCATCGTTAAATACGAAAACAACTCGCAACAGTTCCATATCAACGCAAACGAAAAGGCCACCCGGCAACTGGGCGGCCTCTTCTTCAAGGGAGAATAGTTCCAACGGAGGCTTTGAGATTCCGTCAAAACTTTCTGCCGAAATCTTATGAGCCTAAAAACGGGGGTGTCAAGCGATTTTTAGTAAATAAATGCCTTTGTTTTCAATGCATTACAGAATGCGTCAACACTCCTCAGGAATGTACCAAAATGAGAAAAATACCCGCAGAAAGGTTCTAACCCAATATTTCTAAAGCCACTTACCCGCCTCAGGAGGGATTTCGCGGCAGCTCGCGCGACTGCTCCCGCCCCTGTTCTGGAGTTCCCTCCACGATAATCGTTTCCTCCACGATCGCCCGTTCGGTCAAACGCAACGAGATGAATTCCATCTGCTCCGGCCGGTCGAAGATCTTGTCGGGATAAAACCGCTTCGTCAGAATCCGGATTCCTCCGAACGCGATCCCGGCAATGATTGCCAGCCCCGCCAGAATCGCGCACAAGATCACGATATTCAATATCAGCATGTACAAGTCGTGAACCTGCCCACTTTCTGTCGGCGTATTCCAGGTGACGCTGGCTTCGTAGTTCACGCGGCCCAGCAGCGACTTCGCATCGCTCGCGGAAGTACCGGTCGCCACCGCCACGATGGGCCCGGTGCGCTTGTCGCAGAAATCGCCCGCGCACAAGATCTCGGACTCTCCCGCCTGGCTCGCCCCCAATTGATGCTCCGCATTTAGGCGCCGCCGGTGCTCCGCGGCGAGCTGTGGCGTCGGATACGAAATCAACGTCAGCGTGGCTTCTCCGCTCGGAGTGTTGTAGCGGGCCAATGAAACCTCAGCACTGGCGCCGAAATCCACCTGCTCCGCGGAAACCGCGGGCTGCAGCGCGTTCAGCGCAACAGGACCCATCACATATTTTTGCGTGAGGGGAATGTAATCGCGCCGCGGCATGAACTCGATAAACGATGGCAGATTCGCGGAGCTTCCTACTGCACGCGGCAACGTCCCCGCCAGTTCGCGCAGTTCCGCTCCCGACATCGGCGATTCTTTGCTGAATTGCGCATCCACCAGAATGTGCCCGTGATAGAAAAGCACTCGGTTCCCGCTCGATGCTGCTTGATCGCCGACAACTTCCTTGGTCATGTCAGGCTGCAGGTAGAAGGTGTAGGCCCCGAATGCGCCCGACGCATCGGCGAACCGTGCCGCCCGGATCTTCAACGTGCGTCCGTCGTCTCGCGTGTAGGTGGCCGCCGCCACATCAGTCAAGCCGTATTCCTTCAGCACCGCCGCATTGCTCGCGTCGGCCGCTGCAGGATCGTTGCTGGTCTTGATTGATCCCTGTAGCTGCCAGCCCCCAAATTGTTGCGGAAGGATCGCCGGGGCCTGGTTTTCGGACGCAGTCGTCTTGCCCGGATTGGCCGCAAAGGCCGACCCCAGCAGCGCTACAAATAGCGCAAAAAACTCGGTAAAACGGGAGAATTTCATGACCTGCGAGCCCACACCACCACCTGTTTATTAGACCACATTAGCCCGGCAAAAGTTTCTCAACACCGCTAAATCATTGATCTCCGAGCTGCACCATTCCTCCTTAATTTCTTTATCGATCTTTGGTACCGGCGGCCTGATTACCCCAGTGCGCCTACCTACCCATCGGAGCCATTCCTAATTCTTCCCAGTCAGGGCAAACTATGGGTGGTCACGAATATGGTGGAGCGCCGTGGAAATCGCATGAAAGCTGTCCTTCCTCTCCGCATCAAGGGCAGGGACAGTTCGGGCAAGAGTTTTGAAGATCTGGCGCACACTTTGGACGTGACCGCGGACGGCGCGCGGCTGGGCTCGGTCCGCCACGAACTGAAGGTCGACGACGAGATCACGATTTTCTATCGCCAGCGCAAGATTCAGTTTCGCGTGGTCTGGATCAAGAAGATGAAAGGCACAGCCGAGTTTCAGGTCGGGCTGCACGCTGTCACACAGGACAAGGAGGCGTGGGGACTGGGGTCGCAAGAGTCGAAAGCCACCGCCATTTCGCCGCTCTCCGCAGCTCACGCACCCAGCCTGGCATAGAGGGACACATGAACAACTTGAATAACTTAATTCGCAATCTGTGGTCGGACCAGCAAGGTCAGGATATCGCCGAATACTCGGTTATGCTGGCGGTAATTCTGGTGATCGTGGTCGGCACCGTGCACATGATCGGCTCCAATGCCGGCAACGTCTTCTCGCAAGTGGGCAGCGCGCTTCAGTAATCGCACGCCCCTGTCGCACAGATCCACCTTCACTTCTCGAAGGGCCATGCCGGTCCCTGCCCTCCGGTTACTTGCCCCGCTTCCCGTTTCTTAGTGAAATCGTCCCATGGGACGCGTCTTTGGATTTCTTAGTCTGATCGCCGCCATGGCTATTGGCATGTACATCTATGCCCATGACGCGCAGAGTAGTTCCGCTGCAGCCGGGGTGAATAATCCCAAAGCTGCCATCGACATCACCGGAGTCCGCACCGACCTGATGACCATCGCTCAGGCCGAGCGCGGCTATTTCGCCCTCGAGGGAAAGTACGCTTCGCTTGACGAGCTGATCTCCAGCCGCTCCATGGCAGTTGCCCGCCAACGCCAACCCTATACCTATGACGTCGAAACCAGCGGCAGCGGCTTCCGCGTGGTCGCTACCCGCTCCGGCGACGATGCCTCCGGCCTGCCCAGCCAGCTCTCCGTGGATCAGGACATGCAATTCCAATCGAATCCTTAACTCCTTTGATATCAGTCTTCATCCCCAGACAACGCCCCCAATTGGCCTAATACCGCACGCCGCTTCTGGCGAGGGGTTCCGTACTACTCAGACCTATCCAGCGGATTACCTACAGAACTAACCTTAGGGCGTTCCCAGCAAGACCCCGGCCGCATCCGGAGAATCCCAGCGCAGTAATGCGTCCTCCTCGGCCGTAGATCGAAGCAAGACCCAGCTTACTTCCTTCTTGAGGACTGATGCGTCTCATACATTTCTATGCAGTTCTGCTCCTGGCGTGCGCGCTGGTGGGGTGCGGTTCCGCCCCCGGAGCGCACACCTTGATGTCCACCAATGCAAACCCGGGTTCCACCACGACCCTGGCCGCTCAAACCGCCAATAACACCAGCGCGGCCAATGCCTTCTCCAACCAGAGCAACGGCAATCTGGGCGCCAACAACATAAGCAAGCTCAACGTCCATTCCCTGCTCTATTCCGGCGCCGTCACCAAGGTGCTGGCGCACTTGATGGTCTGGTTCGGAAAGCCCGGCCACATGAATGTGGGCTATAACTCCACCGATCCCAACCAGGTACATCGCCAGATCGAGGACATGATCAGCCGCGGCATCGACGGCGTCATCGTCGACTGGTATGGTCCGAACTCCTTCGAAGACCAGGCTACTCAGGCGGTTATGCACGAAGCTGAACAGCATCCCGGCTTCTCTTTCGGCATCATGATCGACGCCGGTGCGATCGCCCAGAGCGGCTGCTCGGGCTGCTCTCCGCAGCAGGCCTTGATCCAGTTGCTGCAATATGTGGAGAAGACCTACTTCAATTCTCCTGCTTACCTCAACATCGGCGGCCAGCCCGTCGTCACCAACTTCAATGTGGACCTGCAATATGCCGTCGATTGGATTGCCGCCAACGCTGCCCTGAAGGTTCCTCCCCGCTTTTTTTTCCAGGATACGGAAGGATTCACCCATGCCATGAGCGACGGCAGTTACTCCTGGGTCATGCCTCAGTTTCCCAACTACGGCATCAATTACCTGCAGAACTTCTACGATACCGGCTTGGCTTTCGCGCAGAAGGAAACCGTGGGCGCAGCCTATAAGGGATTCAACGACGCGCTGGCCCCCTGGGGTTCCGGCCGCTCCATGAACCAGCAGTGCGGCCAGACCTGGCTGCAAACCTTCTCCCAGGTTAACCAGCTCTACAACTCCGGACATCAACTGCCCTACTTGCAGCTTGTCACCTGGAACGACTATGAGGAAGGCACAGAATTGGAGTCGGGCATCGATAGCTGCTTCTCGCTCGACGCGTCCCTCTCCGGCAACACTCTTGAGTGGACCACCAGCGGAGACGAGAGCACCGTCGACCATTACAACGTCTACAGCAGCACCGATGGGCAGAATCTTGCCGAGCTCACCGAAACCAAACCCGGCGTCCACTCCGTCGATCTGTGCAGCCTGACTCTCCCCGCCGGCCAGCAGCAGCTCTTTGTGCAGGCCGTCGGCAAGCCTTCGCTGGCCAATCGCATGCCCGGACCAGTAAGTTACACGCCGGCGTGCGGCAACTGAGCGCGCCGACATGGCGGCGCCGGTGTCCTCGCCACCCGGCGCGTCGGATTGAGAGTCATTCCTTTTGAGGGAACTTTACTGGCCAGCGGCTTTATCCAGCTTGCTGGCCATTTTTACGCCGCTCAGCCCGTCCACATACTTCGCGATCCCGCGGTAAAGGGATTCCGCGATCCGCTGCCGGTATTCGCTGGTCTCCAGCCGGTGTTCGTCGGTGGGATTCGACACGAACGAAATCTCGGCCAGGATCGAAGGCATATTGGCACCGATCAGCACGATGAATGGCGCCTTCTTCACCCCGCGATTGCGGATGGCCGGGCTCTTGGCCGCCAAACCGCTGTGCAGCGATTGCTGCACGTCGCTGGCAAACTCCCGCGACTCTTCGATCTTTTCCTTGAGCGCGATTTTCTTGACCAGGTCCTGCAGCTCGTAAATCGACTTCTCCGACACTGCGTTTTCCCGCGCCGCTACTTCCAGTGCATCCGGCGACGAGGTGAAGTTCAGGTAATAGGTTTCCACTCCGCGCGCGTCTGGATCCTGGCTCGAGTTGGCATGGATCGAAATGAACAAGTCGGCGCGCTGCTGGTTGGCAATCGCCGTACGAGTTTCCAGCGGGATGAACGTATCGTTCTTGCGCGTATAAACCACCTCCGCGCCCAGCCGCGTTTCCAGCAGCTTGCCCAGACGGCGCCCCACCTCCAGCACCAGATCTTTTTCTTTCAGTCCGTCAGGACCGATGGTCCCGGTATCGTGCCCGCCGTGCCCGGGATCGATCACGATCTTGCCAATCTTCAACCCCAGCGCTCGAATCAGCGACCGGTCGCCACTGGCCGTCGGCTTCGCTTCCCGCACGTCAAAATCATTGCCCTTGCGATTGGCCGCTAACCGCGACGATTTGCTGCGGGAGCGCCTTCCGCTGTGGGCTGCCGCCGCCGGCTTCTCCACGGGGCTGTCGTCATCGTCGTTGTCGACAATCACCTTGGTCGGAGCCGGCGTCTCGCCCTTGTTGTCCACATGCTTCGGCAGGTCGGGCAGCCCGCGCTTCCCCGCCTCGGCGCTCCGGGAAACAATCTTGGCGTCATCGCTCACATCTTCGGTGGTGGTGGGCGCCTTGCCCGCCTGGGCTCGCAGCTCATCCTTCGTGTCAGCCGCTTCTGTATCGCCGCTTTCGTCCGCGGAAGCCGTTTCCTCGCTCGCCTTCGATCCAGCCTTCGGCGGCTCTTCCACGTCCGCCGTCGCCGCGTCCTTCGCCGCCTTCCGATGCCCGTTCTTCGCGCTGTTCTTGCCGTGAATATCGATGATTAGCCGGTACGGATTGGGCAGCAGAAATGCCTCATAACTGGAAAGATCATCCACTTCCAGCACCACGCGCGTCCGTCCCGGCTGAAACTGCGCCACCCGAATCTTTTTCAGGAACCCGTCATCCACGTCGAAGCTTTTGCCCACCAGCGTCGACGCCAGCTTGGTCCCCTTCAGGTCAAAGAAGATCCGCTCCGGATGCCCAATCCGCTGCGAACCGTATTTGATCTCGCCTTCTACGTCGATTGCGACTCTTGTGTAATCGGGTGTCGACCAGTGCCGGATCGCCGTGACCCGCGCCAGCCGCTTCGAATGCGCCTCGGATGAGTCGGCGGCAGCCTCGGCATGCGAATCGTCCCGGGAATCAGAATCCCCCGACTCCTCATCCTTCCCGGAATCCTTCGCAGCCATCTCGACGACCGCCTTTTTTCTGGCTTCCTGCTTTTTCTCCGCCTTGGCTTGCCGGTCCAGTTCGGCGATGGCTTGCTGCGCGTCCTCCGCCAGCCGGTTTTGCGGATAACGATGCAGAAATTCCTCAAAAACCTCCCGCGCCTGTTCTGGATCGTTCAGGTCATCTTTATAGATCTCGCCCATGGTGAACAGCGCGTCGCAGCGGTACTTGCTCCCCGGATATTCCCGCCGCAGAAAGCGATACTGGGCAATCGCCTCTTTCAGGATTTTGTCGTCGTCGAAGCGCCGCCCCATCTCCACCAGGGTTTCGGCTACTGCCACGGCGCTGGGATCGGCCTTGGTTGAGGTCGGAGCGCCGTAGTACACGTTGCGGTAGGCGTTCAGAACGCGCTGGTAGTCATGCCGGGTGCGCTCCGCTGGAGGGCGCCCATTGAGCGCTTCCCGCATGCGGTCGGCGGCGGCGTAGTGTTCCCGCGCCCAGGCTTCGTTGTGATGCGTCCGGGCGTGCGCCCGCACTCCGGGCAGCGCCACCAGCAACAGCAGCGCTCCCCAGCGCAACCCGCGCTGGCTTATGGTCCTGTTCAAATCGCCGGTCCGTTTACCGTCTCGTTCCGCCGTGCTTGCAGTTGAAGTGCCTGGGTACCTGAGAGTTTGCCAATACAACTTCTAAACAGATGCTGCGAAACTAATCCGTGTTGCTGATGTAAAGCACCCCTCTCGCATCCCGTTGAACCCGCACGGGATCGCGGTTCGCCCCCGACGGCGACAGGTTAAAGCCCCCGTAGTAAAGATTGGTAATCCGGCGCACATAATTCTGCGTTTCCGCAATGTGCGGCACCCCCGCGCTCCGCGCCACCGCTCCCGAGCCTGCGTTATAGGCAGCCAGCGCCAGATTTACGTCCCCGCCATAACTATCCAGAAGCTGCTTCAGATGCCGCACCCCGCCATCGACGTTCTGCTGCGGATCGAACGGATTCCTCACATTCAACTGCCGCGCCGTCGAAGGCATCAGCTGCATCAGGCCCATCGCCCCCTTGCGCGAAACCGCGTTCGCATTAAAGTTCGATTCTTGCTTGATCACCGCCCGCACCAGGTTTGCATCCACGTTGTGCCGCGCCGCAGCCATCACGATCGACTGATCGATCTCTTCCTCCGAAGCCTGATGTCCCCGCGCATTGGCTGCGATGATCCGCGCATTGGCCGACTGCGCCGACTCGTGCCCGAAATATCCCGTTATCTCAGCCGCCGCCGACCGCGCCGCCTTCATTGAAGCTGTACCCGCCGACGGCACCGGCTTCCAGCGATTGTCCTTGCTGCTCCAGTACACCAGCGTCGAGCGCCTCGGCTGTGGTGCCTCAGGCTGGCGTGCCCGTGCCGGAGCATCCTCGTTCACATAAATCTTTCTGCCATGTTCTTCGGTGGTGGCAATCCCGCGGGGCGCGCCATCGCCTTCTGCCGCCCACAGGCGCGGCGCTGTGAGAGCAAAGGAGGTCGCGATTGCCGTCGTAGCCGTCAGCATGAACGCGAATTGCAGGTGCTTTCGCATATCCGGGCAGTCCCTTTCACCGAACCTTGATCGGGAGGCCGTCAAACAAACTTTGCCCTCCCGTGTTCTACCCGGAACCTGACGGAGAATCGTACTGCCAGAGTACTCCGATTATAGGTTTGCCCAGAACACCCCGGCAACCTCTCCGAAGGGAGTAGAACCAGCGGAGTAATTCCGCCAACTAATTGAAACGCATGTAGATTAGAGCAGGTCGAACAGGCTCAGCGAAGTTTCGGAGGTAACCAACTGGTGGTTACTGAAGGTCGCCGCCACGATGGCGAACAGACTCTGGCAAGAAGATAGCGCTGACGACTACGCCCCCGGGTAAACCCATTGCACCACCCAGAATGCAACGGCGGCTACCAGCGCCGCCGCCGGGATCGTCACCACCCATGCCCATACGATCCGGCGTGCCACCCCCCACCGCACCGCCGAAAGCCGGTGCGTCGCGCCCACGCCCACGATGGCTCCAGTGATGGTGTGCGTCGTACTGACGGGAATTCCCGCCAGCGCCGTGGAAAATAGCGTGATCGCGCCCGCGGCCTCGGCGCAGAATCCCCCCACCGGCTTGAGTTTGGTGATGCGCGAGCCCATCGTGTGCACAATCCGCCAGCCCCCAAAATACGTTCCCAACGCGATCGCCGTATGCGCCGCGAGAATGATCGGCCAGCGGAATTTGCCCCAGCCGCCGGCCAACTCATTCGCAGTCAGATAGTGAGCTCCGTAAAGCGCGCTGGCCACGATCCCCATCGTCTTCTGCGCATCATTGCCGCCATGCCCCAGGCTGTATGCGGCTGCCGAGAGCAGTTGCAGCTTGCGAAACCACACGTCGATCCGTTGCGGCGCTTTGTTTCGCAGTAACCAGTAGACCGCCACCATGAATGACCAGCCCAGAATCAGTCCCATGATGGGAGCCACCACTATGAAAATCAGCGTTTTGTACCAGCCGGCGGCAATGATTACATGCCATCCCGATCGCATCACCGCCGCTCCCGCATAGCCGCCGATCAGCGCGTGCGAAGACGAAGTAGGCAATCCCAGCCACCAGGTGAGCACGTCCCACACGATCGCACCGAATAAGCCGGTGATCACAACATACTGCGTCACCGTCTCAATGCGGATCATTCCGCTGCCGATGGTCTTGGCCACGGCGGTTCCTAGAAGAAACGCGGCCACAAAATTGAAGAACGCCGCCCACACCACCGCCAGCTTCGGCGACAACACTCGCGTCGAAACCACCGTCGCAATGCTGTTGGCGGCATCGTGAAACCCATTGAGAAAATCGAAAGTCAGGGCAACCAGTATTGTGATGATCAGCAGCAGCAGGTCAGGCTTCACCGGTTTTCCTGTTTGCCTAGGTTATCCAGGTTTACGTGTTCTTGAGTACCACGGTTTCCAGTACGTTGGCCACATCTTCGGCCTTGTCGGTCGCCCTCTCGAGAAATTCCAGCAGTTCCTTGATCTTGATGAGGTTGATCGGGTCTTTCTCGTGTTCAAACAGTTGGGCGATAGCCTGCTGCGATACCTGATCCGCCTCGTTCTCCAGACGGTTGATCTCCACGCAATGCGCAAGGATATTGCCGTTCTTCTGCATCAGCGATACCGCCTTTTGCAGTTCCTGGCTTTGCATCAGGATGATCTTGGCCAGTTCCGCCGCTGCCGGCGGCGGCGCCGTGATCCGGTACATGACCAGCCGGGCGCTGGCCGCGTTGATGAAATCCAGAACATCATCCAGCTTTGAAGCCAGCTGGTGGATGTCTTCCCGGTCGATCGGTGTGATGAAGGTCTGGTTCAGCTTGGTCAGGATGGCGTGGGTGAGTTCGTCCCCCTCGCGTTCTATATGCTGAATTTGATCGACTTGCTTTTCGACTTCGTGATATTGCGCGAACAGCCCCACCAGGGCGCGCGCCCCCGCGATGAGATTTTCAGACATCGCCGAGAACATCGCGAAGAAACTATTGTCCCTGGGAATGATGCGGACCATGTGTGGAAGCAAAGGCTCCAAGAATTCTTGCGTTTGCAGTCAGTTGCGGCTAAATCGGAGCAGAGCAATATCTCACGCGGCAGCGAATGCAGTCAAATTGCCCAGCCGGGATTCGCGTCGGCGTCCCCTGATGCAAAGGAATGACGATGGACCTGCAATTACTGGGGATGTGAAAAACACTATAGCGAAGGATTTCGGATCAGAAATGTGCCGTGGCAGCAGGCCCGCTTATTCCATTGTTCGACGACTGGCCACAATCACCGAACGTCGGGGCATGCTGAGCCGAACCAGCAAAAGCAACCCAAATACAGCACCCGCGCCCACCGCGATTCGCTGAAGAAAACCGGCAAAGAGAAGACCCATCCCCGCATTGTGCAACTGCCGGGAAGCCTGCGGGAGATAACGATGGTAACCCGCCTCACCTCGCCGGTTCCCAGCCCTCCGGCAGCATATCGAATGCCAGCGTGTCACGGTAGGCATACTGATTGCCCTCGAGCACCGCCACTGGACTCAACATGTGCCAGATGCGGTCATCATCGAAGACGTAACACTCACCCGCCTCCCGCATCGTGAAGCGATCGATTTCGTGCTTGTCATTGTCGGTGATGACGACTTCCCCGCCCTGAGCTCCGCAGCGCCCCAGCAGATGCGTGGCGATATACTTCTCCCCGTCTTTGTGTAAGCCCGGTGGGCTCGTGTCACATGGCCGCCCTGGCGTCGCTGCGAACCTGATCACATGCAGGTTCACCAGATACTTCGCGCCCACCGCCGAGAGCGGCAGGTATCGCAGGTGGTAAGCAATCAGCTTGTGAACGCCTGCGCTACCGGCGATCTCCGCCGGCAGTGGAGCATATTCTCGCGGCTGCCCGCCTAACGTCGTGTTGTATTTCTCCAGCTGTATATACGGCGTGCTTTCCTCCGTCGACCAGACGTTCACGCCGCCCTCAACAATCTCGGCCCGCAATCGGTTCAAGGAACGATACCGGTCGCCCCCGTCATAATATTTGTCTCTTGGAATCGACCAGGCAGCGTGGGCTAACGCTTCCAGTGTGCGCGCCACGTCGAAGTCAACTCTGAGCGGCTGACGCGTAAACCCGCGCTGGATGAGGTCGCTCCGCGCCGCGGCATTCGCTTCAACCGGAACAAAGCGGCGTTGACCCATAATTCCCTCTAACATTGCACTCATAACACCCGTCCCCTACTTCTCCAGCGCCGCCGCAAAGGCATCCAGCGACAACGACCGCAGCAGATTCCTCCGCATCCCCCGCTCCACCTCTCCCAGCCGCTCCGACGCCGCCGTAATCCAGGCAAAGTCCGCCGACTCCGCCAGCCGCTTCAGTTCCGTCCCAATATCTGTATTCCGGATCAGCTCCGGCGCCCCCGAATCGATAAACACCAGATCGCGCAGCAGCGAATACAGAGTCCGAATCAGCGCCTCGGTCTTCGTCCGCCCCTCCGCCCCCGGACGGTACGACTCGGTAATCTTGAACAGCTCACTGTGCTCCCCTCCCCGCAACGCCGAACGCAAAATTGCCAGCGCGTGATCGCGGGCCCCCGTATAGCCCGCCAGATCGAAACTCCGCGCCCGCCCCACGCATCCTTCGCACAACCGCGCCACCAGCGCCCGCTGCGCCGGTTTCCAATCGGGATGATGCTTCGCCAGATCCCGCTCGATCTCCTCTGCCCGCAACGCCGCCAGCGTAAACACCATCGACCGCGACCGGATCGTCGCCAGCAACTCCCCCGGATTCTCCGTCAGCAGAAAAATCGTCGCAAACTCCGGAGGCTCCTCCAGCACCTTGAGCAGGGAATTCGCCGCTTCCTTCATGAACGCCGAATCCGTAAAGATGTAAACCCGTTCCCTGCTCTGGCCCGGCCGGTAATAAATCGTCTCGATCACCCGCCGCACCTGGTCCACCTTGATCATCATCTGCGGCGGATCGGGCGGAATGATCAGCACATCCGGATGCGTCTGCACGAAAATGCGCGTCTCCTTCTTGTCTGTCTCCCGCAAGTTCTCTCGCGCCTCGACCGCCTCGGCAAAGCGGGCATCCAGATCGGCAGCCTGCCCTATGCGCGTGCAGTTGGCGCACATGCCGCAAAAATCCGGCAAGCCATCAGTTTTGGGTGGATTCAGGCAGTTCAGCGTCTGCGCCAGCATCAGCGCCAGCGTGTATTTCCCCGCTCCTTCGCCGCCCGCCAGCACCACCGCATGCGGCAAGTGATCCCGCGCAATCATCTCCCGCAGCCGCTGAACAACCTCGGCATTCCCGTGAAAATCAGAAAATGGCATAGAAAGATTTTCTCTGTGTCCCTCTGTGACCTCTGATGATTTTCTCCTCTGTGACCTCTGTGGTGAAGAAGCTCCTACAACTTCAGCCTCCTCTGCACCACTTCTCGAATCTTCTCATGCGTCTGCCCCGGCGTACCGCGCGCATCGACCACCACAACCCGCCCCGGCTCCCGCCTGGCGATCGCAGCGAATCCCTCCCGCACCCGGCTAAAAAATGCCCGCGTCTCCTGCTCAAACCGGTTCTCGTCATGGCTGCGGCCCGCCTTCGAATCGCGCTTGTTCCGCCGTCGCGCCCGGCTCACGCTGGCGTGCGGATTCGAATCCAGCAGAATCGTCAGCTCGGGCTGCAGATTCCCGCACAGCACCTGGTGCAACTCCCGCACCGGCTCGCTGCCCAGTTTCCGTCCGCTCCCCTGGTAAGCCTCGGTCGAATCCGTGAACCGGTCGCACAGCACGATCGCCCCCGCCGCCAGCCCCGGCTCGATCACTTCGGCAATGTGCTGCGCCCGCGCAGCGAACATCAACGCCATCTCCGCCATTGGCGCCAGCCCGTCCGTCCCCGAGTCCAGCACCACCTTTCGGATCTTCTCCGCCGTCGGTGTCCCACCCGGCTCGCGCGTCTCGATCACCTTATGTCCCGCTGACCGCAACACGCCCGCCAGCTTCCGCATCTGCGTGCTCTTGCCCGATCCGTCGAGCCCCTCAAACGTGATGAATTTTCCCCGTCGCGACATCCTGCGGAATGATATCAGTGAGGCCAGCCTCTCAGTTTGAACTTCCCAACCTTGCAAGAAACAACGCGCCCGCCAGGAAGAACCGCGCCATGCTAAAAACGATCCATTTCGCTATCTTGATCTTTCGCTGCCTCTCTTCGATCGAAAGCCCGGCGAGAGACGCCGGCGGCTTTTCCCGCACTTTGAAGTGGTGGCGCAAATGAAAGGTTTCCTTCGTGATCCTTCGTGTCCTTAGTGGTCGACGAACTTTCCCTTCCAACCTGAGCCACTCCCAACACTCTTCCTCCCTATACGCTCGCTCTCCCCGGCTGCTATAGTCATAAATTCTGCCGCTGTGGGATTTTAGTCAAAACAAAATGGGGACCCAGGGAAAATGAAACTCTCGAAAGCGTTGGGAGTCGTCTGCTTCACGCTCGTAGCAATTTTCAGTTGGTCGTCCGCCGCACCGCCGACCATCACCATCTCCGTCGACGCCACCGCCGCCCCTCGCAAGATTTTCCACGCCACGCTGAGAATTCCCGCCGCCCCCGGCGACCTGACCCTCTACTATCCCAAATGGATCCCCGGCGAACACGCACCCGACGGCCCCGTCGTCGATCTCGCCGGCCTATTCTTTAAGGCGAATGGCCAGACTTTGAAGTGGCGCCGCGACACCCTCGACGGCTGGACCATTCACGTCGAAGTTCCCGCCGGCGTCAGCCAAGTCGACGCCGAACTCGACTATCTTTCCCCCGCCACCCTCGAAAGCGGCTTCTCCGCCGCTTCCTCCGCGACCGACAAACTCGCCGTCATCAGCTGGAACCAGCTCTTGCTCTATCCCAAAGGCTACAAGTCCGATGACATCAACTACACCGCCTCGCTCACGCTTCCCCCGGGATGGAAGTTCGGCACCCCGCTCCCCATCACCACCCAGAGCGGAAATGAAATCCACTTCGCCACCGTCTCCCTCACCACGCTGGTCGACTCCCCCGTCATTACCGGAGAATTTCTGAAAGTCGTGCCTCTAGCCCAAGACCCTCCCACCGAGATGGACATCGCCGCCGACAGCGCCGCCGCCCTCGACGCTCCCCAGGAAGTTTGGGACCACTACAAAAGCCTGGTTGACCAGGCCCAGAAATTGTTCGGCGCGCACCACTACCGCGACTACCATTTCCTCTACACGCTCAGCGACCATGTCGCCCACTTCGGCCTTGAGCACCACGAGTCCGACGACAGCCGCGTCGATGAGCGCAGCCTCGTCGACGACACCGACCGCAAACTCGCCGCCGGCCTGCTGCCCCACGAATACGTGCACTCCTGGAACGGCAAGTACCGCCGCCCCTACGATCTTGCGACCCCCGAATACCAGACCCCCATGCAAGACGACCTGCTCTGGGTCTACGAAGGCCTCACCAACTATCTCGGCTTCGTCCTCACCGCCCGCAGCGGCCTGCTCAACGACGCGCAGGACCGCGACGACCTGGCGATTACCGCCGCCACTCTCGATCACACTCCCGGACGCATCTGGCGCAACCTGCAGGACACAGCCGACGCCGCCCCCGAACTTTATTTCGCTCCTCGCGCCTGGGAGTCCTGGCGGCGCAGCACGGATTTTTACCCGGAAGGCACGCTCGACTGGCTCTGGGCTGATGTCATCATTCGCCAGCAAAGCAAAGGCCGGAAGTCCATCGACGATTTCTGCCACATCTTCCACGGCCCGCCCAGCACCGGTCCCGCCCTGAAGACTTACACCTTCGACGACGTCGTCAACGCCCTGAACCAGGTCGTTCCCTATGACTGGCGCGGCTTCTGGACCGAGCGCCTCACCACCCACGCCGCCCACGCTCCACTCGGTGGCATCGAAGGCAGCGGATGGAAACTCGTGTACGACGACAATCCTTCCGATATGTTGAGCAGCATGGCAGGTCTGTACCACTTCGTGCCTGCCGGCTTGGCCCTCGGCCTCAGCCTGAACGATGATGGCGGGATTGTCGACACCGAAGAAAACCAGATCGCAGCCAAAGCCGGCATCGGCCCCGGCATGAAGCTGGTTGCGGTTAACGGACGCCGCTTCTCTCCCGACGTTCTCCGCGACGCCATCAAGGCCGCGAAAAACTCCACCGCTCCCATCGAACTGCTCGTAGAAAACACCGACTACTACCAAACCTACAAACTCGACTACCACGCCGGCGAAATGTACCCCCACCTGGTTCGCGACGAATCGAAGCCGGATCTGCTAACCGAAATCCTGAAACCCAGACCGTAGCGCTGGCGTCCCGCCGGCTGTAGTGGGGGCGTCGTCCCCGCCCCCACACTCAAGTCGAACATTCAACTCCAAGCCTTCAAGGTCTTCCTCCGTGCCCTCTGTGGTGAAGTCTTTGATCCTGGCTGCTTGGTGTACAATCACCCCGCCCATGCGCACCCTTTGCGCCACACTCGCGTTGATCCTCGCACCGTTGGCCTCGGCCCAAACCCCCATCCTCGGATTCACCCCCGCCTCCTCCGCCCACGAATCCGAAATCGAGACAAAATTCAAATCCATCCCCACTCCCGACGAGGAACGCCGCCAGCTCCGCGTCTTCACCCAGGAACCCCACACGGCCGGATCCAAACGCAACAACGAGCTAGCCGAATACATTCGCGACGAATGGAAAAAGCAAGAACTCGAAGACGTCATCATCCGCCGCTACGACGTCTACGGCACCAATCCCAAGAGCGCCTCACTCGAAATGATCGCCCCCACGCGCTACAAAGCCGTCCTTCGCGAAACTCCCATCCCCGGCGACGACGATTCCAAAAATCCCGCCATCTCCGGCGCCTGGCTTGGCATGTCAATCTCCGGAGAAGTCACCGCCCCCGTCGTCTACGCCCACAGCGGCAATCCCGAAGACTACGACCTGCTCCGCAAAAACGGCATCCGCGTCAAAGGCAAGATCGTCCTCGTCCGCTACTCCAATCCCTACAGCTACCGCGGGTTCAAAGCTCTCACCGCGCAGCGCGAAGGCGCCGCCGCGATCCTCATCTACAGCGACCCCGCCGAAGACGGATACAAGCAAGGCAAGGTCGATCCCGACGGTCCTTGGGGTCCCGAGTATCACATTCAACGCGGCTCCATTACCTACGACTTCATGGTCCCCGGCGATCCCCAAACCCCGGGCTGGGCCTCGGTTCCCGGCGCCAAGCGCATTCCCATCGCAGACGCGGTCTCCGCTCCAAAGATCATGGCCTTGCCGCTCTCCTGGCACGACGCCAGGCCCCTGCTCGAAAACATGGATGGCCCCATCGCCCCCGCCGACTGGCAAGGCGGATTGCCCATCCAATATCGTCTCGGCGGCGCCCGCGTGAAGGTCCACCTGAAAATCGAAATGGACAACGGCCTCCAGCCCTATTACGTCGTCGAAGGCCGCATCCGCGGCTCCGAACTTCCTGACGAATGGGTCGTCCTCGGCAATCACCGCGATGCCTGGGTCTTCGGCGCCGTCGATCCTTCCAGCGGCACCGCCTCCATGATGGAACTCACCCGCGCTCTCGGCCAACTCGCCAAACAAGGCATGCGCCCCCGCCGCACCATCGTCGTCTGCAGCTGGGACGGAGAAGAAATCGGTCTCACCGGTTCCACCGAGTGGGGAGAGCAATTCGCCGATGATCTCCGCTCCAAAGCCGTCGCCTACATCAACGTTGATGAAGCCACCTCCGGCCCCAACTTCCACGGCCAGGCCGTCGCCTCCCTCGCACCCATGCTCGAAGAAACCACGCGCTCGCTCCCTGATCCCTCAGGCAAGAGTCTCTACGATGCCTGGAAGGAAACAGTTGAGCGCGAGAGACAGGGCCGGCGCTCAACTCAGTTCAGCGACTCCGGCGTAGCCAGCGAATCCCTTGCTGACACCCGCATTGGCAGCGGCTCCGACCACACCGTCTTCCTCAACTTCATCGGCATGCCCGTCATCGGTCTGGGATTCGAAGGCGACTACGGCGTCTACCACTCCGCCTACGACGATTTTTTCTGGATGAACCACTTCGGCGATCCCGGCTACCGCTATCACACGTTAATGTCGCAACTCTGGGGAGTCACCGCCCTGCGCCTCGCCAACGCCGACCTCCTCCCCTTCGATTTCTCCACCTACGCCCGCAACATCCGCCAATTCGTGAATGCTCTGAAGAAAAGTAACGAGAAGGCCATGTGGGGACAGCCGCCCTCGGCTGTCCCGTCGAGCGAAGCTCGACAGCCGACTCTCGACCTCAAATCCGTGCTGGATGCAATTGATACTTTTGAAACGGCCGGCAAACATCTGAACGAATCGCTCGTTCATAAACTCGCGGACGGGCCCATCGATCCCAAACTTGCCCTCACCCTCAACCGCGGCATGATGCAAGTCGAGCGCAACTGGCTCAATCCCGACGGCATCCCCGGACGCCCATGGTTCAAGCACATCCTCTACGGCGCAAGATTCACCTACGCCCACCTGGAACTCCCGGGCCTGACCGAAGCAGTAGAAAAGCAAGACTGGCCCACCGCCCGCCAGCAAGCCGAAATCCTCCAGCGCGCCCTGGAAAAAAACACCAAACTTCTG
>DASYYT010000048.1:0-18625 GCA_035949755.1 Candidatus Sulfotelmatobacter sp. | reverse complement strand
TCATCAGCAGCCTGGGCATTCCGGCATGGCTCGGGTATGTCTCCTCGGTCGCCGAATTTGTCGGAGCCCTGTTCATCCTCGCGGGCTTTTTCACCCGGCCGGCTGCCGTCGCCCTCTGCCTCGATATGGCGGTAGCCATCTGGAAAGTTCACTGGCACAACGGGCTCACCGGTCCAGGCGGCGTCGAGTTTCCGCTCCAGCTCGCAGCCCTGGCATTCGCGTTGATCTTCTTCGGCGCAGGCCCCATCGCCATTGACCACGTTCTGCGTGGAGGTGGAAGCGCTCCCAGACGTACGTAGGCTCCGTAACGCCGGCGTCCCGCCTGCGCATCGCCCTGCCAAAGTGCAGCCGAAACGTTCTTCAAGGCGCGCCTCCGCAACTTTCGCCTGCAGTAGGGGTTCTTTCGCACAATATGGTCCCCAAACCGTGGCCAGCTATTGCACAGACTCGATTTGAATCTGCTCTCGACTGGCACTATGATGAATGGACGTTCTAGCGTCAGGATTACATCCCGATGACTCTGCACTCGCATCTTAGCCGCCAGCAGCCCTAATCACAGGAGGTTTCACTTGAGAAAGATCACCTTCCTCGCGGTTGTTTTTGCTTTTTTTGCGCTCGCTAATTTCGCCCCGGCGCAGCAGGCTGACGCCATGCTCGGCTTCGGAACCGTGATGTCGCCCGGAGCTGCCGCCTGCGGCGCCTCGAGCGCCATCAATCTCACCTGCCCAGAACGCGGCGGCCTCTACACCAACATCAGCGCCGACGTCATCTTCAAGGGACGCATCGGCGCCGGCTTCGATGCCTCCTGGAGATCGATTGGAAACTTCGCTGGACTCGGGCAGGCGTATCGCCCCATCCTTTTCGACTTCAACGGCGTTTACCAGCCCCGCCTCAACAAGAAAGTAGGCGCTGACCTGTTTGGCGGCATCGGCTGGCAAACCACCCGTTTTTACAGCTATCAGCCCACCTACTCCTGCTATGCCTTCGGCGCCTGCTATACCAGCTCCAACCATTTCCTGGTCGATTTAGGAGCCGGCGTTCGTTACTACGTGTGGGGCAATTTCTTCCTGCGCCCGGAAGTGCACTACTACCACGTCCTCAACAACTCCGATGTCTTCAGCTCCGGCAACGTGATCCGCGTGGGCGCCTCGATCGGATACACTATCGGGGGTCCAAACTAGAACTGCAGTTGCAGTCGCGGTGGAAAAGGTTTTCGGGAGCGGTGGCTGTCAGTTCCGCTCCCGCAAGGGTCTTCGTCTTCCTACCCGAGATCCACCGGAGCCACAGCATTTCGTGCCTTAGCGCGACCCGCTGAGAACTGACAACTAAGAACTTCCAGGGGGATGTATTGAGAAAGTTCCTTTCGCTTGCGTTTGTATGCGCTTTTGCGCTCGCGGGTCTTGCCCATGCACAGCAGTTCGATTTCGGCGCTGGAGGTAACACGCTCTGGTCTTTCAAGAACACGACTGCCTCGGTGGGTTATCTGCCTCCTCCCGAGAAAGGCGGCACATATCCCAGCCTTTTCGCTCAATACACCAACAAAAAGCACATCGGCTTCGCGGCCGAAGGCTCCTTCCGTTATCACAAGGGTCTATACAACGGCGCTCAACCCTATCGCCCGATCCTTTATGACTTGAATGCCGTCTACGCCGCTCCCCATCTCGCCAAAAAGACTAGCGGCGATTTCATGGCTGGCGTGGGAGCCGAGACTTTGCTCTTCTATAACAGTTACGGGTGCGCCATTCCTACCGGAGGCTGCCGCACTTATCTCAACAGCAGTCATTTCCTGATCCATGCCGGAGCCGGCGTGCGCTACTACTTCTGGCGGGACTTCTTCATACGTCCGGAAGTGCATTGGTACATCATCCCCAACAACTATGAATTCCACTCCGACCATGTCTTTCGGATCGGGGCTTCGATTGGCCACACCTGGCGCTGATCCCGCAAAAGTCTTCGCCATGAAAAAAGGCAGCGTCGAAAACGCTGCCCTGCCTGCTGGTTAGTAGTCCGCCCGGCTTACTTCATCGACATGCAGATTTCGGCTTCGTGTATGGCCTGATCCAGATGCTCAATCGCCTTCATCTTATGGCCGTCGAAATCGTGCTCGGCGATCTCCAGTTGGTGCTTGGCATTGCGCATGGCTTCCAGCGCTTCGTGAATGTGGGGATGGGGCGCCGGCATTGCCGCCGCTCCGGCTAGGGCTGCCCCCACTGCGGGCGCCGCCGGCACCGGAGGCGCTGGCGCCTTGGGCCCGGCTGCGGCCGCCGGAAATACGATCATCAATACGATTGTGACCACGATGAGCAGAGTCAGAAACCCAATCTTTTTCACATCTTCCTCCTCGTCCGATTCCGGCTCGGACAGCGCCGATCGATTTCACCCGAATGCCACGGAATTGATCCCCAGGTTCGCAAAAGGTCCCCGCGACACGCGCCCAGTATAGTCGCTGCACTCGAGCACCGCTCTGTGAGAACGGTTACTCTGCAGGTGCCGGTCCATTCTTGCCTCGGCGCCGCCACAGCCATAGGACAATCAGCGCCAGCAGAAGGGCGGCCACCAAGTCGAAGCGGTCTACGTCCTGCCGCAGACGCTGCCAGTGCCCGGCGAACACGTATCCTGCGCTGGCAATCACCGTCACCCATAAAACGGCGCCCAGAAAATTGAAGATCAGGAATTTACGCCACGGCATGCGCAGCACTCCCGCCAGCGGCCCGGCTATGATCCGCATCCCGAACACGAAGCGCGCGAAAAAGACGGTCACCGTCCCGTAGCGCGCAAACAGACTTTCTCCTTTCGCCAGCGTCGCTTGCCGAACGCGAAAGAAGGACTGATAGCGTGCCACCAGCGGACGCCCGCCATAAAGCCCCAACGCAAATCCCAGATTGTCGCCCAGGGTAGCGGCAATCGTCCCTACCAGAATGATCCAGACGAGATGCAGCTCGTGTTGCGAATAAGCTATGAAACTGGCCAGCAACAGGATGGTTTCACCCGGGACCGGTATCCCCGCATTTTCCAACAAAAGAGCCGCACCCACCGCCCAATATCCATACTCGACCACCGCAGTCCGCAACAGTTCGAGGATGGAGTGGTTCATGCGTCCCGTAGTGCCTGCCGGCGTCTTCGCCGTCTGTCACGCGGGCCTGCCCTGAGCTTGCCGAATGCATCCCGCCCGCGTTGCTTCCACCAATACAGCCCTTACTGCTTCAAGAACCGAATCAACTCCCGATTGAACTCCTCCGCACACTCCTCATAGGGCAAGTGCCCCACGCCGGGAAACACCACCGTCTGCACATTCGAAAAATGCCGTGCCAGCACTCTCACAGAAGAAACATAAACGGCCGGATCCTTCTCGCCCCACATCAGCAGCGTAGGAACCGCGCTCAGCTTGGGCAGCACCTTCTCCAGTTCCTTCAAATCCGCAGTCCAAGTCTGCACGATGCTCAACCCGTGCTCGAACAACCCCGGAATCGCCACCGGCGCACAATACCCCTCCAGACTTCCCGCCGGAATCTTGCTGCGATCGCCAAACAGCCGGCTATGCCAGTAAGGATAGAGCGACGGCCTTCCCGCGATCAGGCGCCGGAACAGCGCAGCACCCACCGGGCTGCCAAAAAACGGGGCCATCCACCGTCCGTGCGCCGAATAAGGATTCACCGGACACACCAGCACCAACTTGCGCAACCGGCAGTGGTCGGCAGCCACGCACTCCGCCGCGACTGCCATGGCCACGGCGCCGCCCCGCGATGTTCCGAGCAAGTCAAACGACTCCAGCCCCAGCTTGCCGGCAAATTGCAGAACACGGAGCGCAGTTCCCCGCATCGAGTGATCGATCCCCTGAGGCCGCTCAGAAAATCCCGCACCCAGCATGTCGGGAGCGTACACGCTGGCGTACGGAGCCAGCGCCGGCATCGCATAGCGCCACGAGAATGAATATGCGAACAGCCCGTGCAGAAGAATCAGCGGCCGTCCCGAACCGGCGTGCAGATAGCGCATCCGCGCACCGTCCACCTCCATCCAGCACTCTTCTATGCCCTCGTCCAGCGCCGGAGCCACCCCGGCCGTAATCCCCCGAACTTCATTCATTGCACTTCACACGCATCCCGAAAATCTCGGCCGCGGGACAACTCTTTCCCGATCCCCCGCCTCTATCTAAATGAAACAACGCCTCTGTCGCTTCACTTCGGGGGAGCCATCGGCTCCCCCCTTTTTGCCGCAATGTGGATAAATTTCTCGCGCCTTCCATGCGCGAAGTCGAAACTTTTCTATGCTGCCGCTGCCCTCTTCTTCCCCAGCAATTTTTTCAGCACGCGAATTCCCTTATCCACATGCTTCTCCTCCATCAGAAACGGCGGCAAGAAGCGGACTACCGTATCCTGCGTGCTGTTGAACAGCACCCCCTCGGCCAGCCCGGCATCCACAATCGGACGTGCCGGAATCTCCAGCTGAATCCCCTGAATGAATCCCCGCCCCCGCACCCCGATCGCGGCATTCCGCTTTGACACCAGTTCCTTCAGCTTCTCCTGCAGATACGCGCCAACTTTGTTCACATTCTCCAGCAGCTTTTCCTCCTCCACGATCGCCAGAAACTCCAGCGCCACGCGGCATGCCAGCGGCCCTCCCCCAAACGTAGTGCCATGTTGCCCCGGAGAAATCGCGTTCGCAAATTCTTCTTTAGCAAGGAACGCTCCCAGGGGCAGCCCCGCCGCAATCGGCTTGGCGACGGCCACAATATCCGGCGTCACTCCAAAACTCTGAAACGCAAAGATCGTTCCCGTGCGCCCCAGCCCGCATTGAATCTCATCAAAGATCAGCGCTGCCCGATGCCGGTCCGCCAGCGCCCGGCACTCCTGCAGAAATTCCACCGTGCACTCGTAAATGCCGCCTTCGCCAAAGATCGGCTCCAGCACGATCGCGCACGTATTGTCATTCACCGCCGCACGCAGTCCTTCCAGATCGTTCTGCTTCACAAACGTCACCTCTTCCAGCAGCGGCTCGAATCCCTTGCGATGCTTGTCCTGCCCCGTCAGCGAGAGCGCCCCAAACGTGCGCCCATGATACGAACCTTCCAGCGCCACCAGCCGGCACTTCGCTTCGCCACCGGCGCGATGTCCCACCAGCCGTGCCAGCTTGATCGAGCCCTCGATGGCCTCGGTTCCGCTATTGGAAAAAAACGCCCGGTTGAGTCCTGAAAGGGCGCACAATTTCTCCGCCAATGGCCCCTGATACTCGTGATAGTAGAGATTCGACACGTGCACCAGCTTCGCCGCCTGATCGCGGATCGTCTTCACGATTCGTGGATGCGCGTGCCCCAGCGCATTCACCCCCAGCCCCGAAACAAAATCCAGATACTTCTTGCCCTCGATGTCATACAAAAACACGCCTTTGCCCCGGCTCAATACCACCGGGTAGCGGTTGTAGGTCTGCAGTAAATATTTCCGTTCGCGATCGGCAATCTGTTCAAAAGTTTCCATAAGAGAATTCATTCTACCGGAACGCGTGTATCCAGCGAGTGCGTCGCATCACAGGCGAACCCCCTCCCAGATCAGATACAATTCCGATCCATGTCAGCGTGGGGTTGCGATCCACAACGACTCCGCGACGCCAGATATAGATGAGAATTTTGAAAACATTCCTGATGGCACTTCTCATTCTCATGTTCGTCGCGATTCTGGGCAGCGCCTTTCTGATTCATCGCGGCTTCCGAGCCACCTCAACTCCTCTCCCGCTGGAAGCGGCTCTGGCGCGGCACCTGCGCGACTTCGCCATGCCTCGCACCGAACGCCACCGCAAGAATCCGTTCGCGCCCACTTCCGAAGCTATCGAGCAGGGCCGTGATGCCTTCATGAATCATTGCTCGTCCTGTCATGGCATCGATGGCAGCGGCAAGACTCCCGTTGGCCTCGACGTCTATCCCAGAGTTCCCGATCTCCGCCGGCCCGAAACCCAGAACCTATCCGACGGAGAAATCCACTTCATCATCGAGAACGGCGTACAGTTCACCGGCATGCCTGCCTGGCACAATTCCCGCGCGGAATCGGCTCCCGACATTTGGAAGCTAGTCCTTTTCATCCGCAGCCTTGGATCTCACAGCACCACGGAAACAGGACAGCAGATCCTGCGTTCAGCACACTATGTCGGCTCCCAATCCTGTCAGAAATGCCACGCCTCTATTTACGAGCGCTGGAAGAAGACGCCCATGGCCAACGTCGTGCGCGATCCCCGCGAGCATCCAGACGCCATCGCTCCCAACCTCGCCGCGAACACAGTCGCTAGCTTCACAAAAGACCAGGTCGCGTTCGTTTACGGAAGCTTGTGGAAGCAGCGCTACTTCACCAGAATCGGCGACGACTACTTTCCTTTGTCCGCGCAGTGGGTTTTCGCCACGCATCAGTGGCTTCCCTACAAAGTTCCTGCTACGGGAGCGGACTGGTGGGCGGCGTTTTATCCCGACGACAACATGCAGCGACCGACTGGCCCCACCTGCGACGGCTGTCACTCCGTCGGTTACGACATCCATACCAAGCAGGTCGCGGAGTGGAACGTCGGATGCGAGCGCTGCCACGGGCCCGGCAGCGAGCACGTCAGCCGTGCCACGCGTGAGAACATCCTCAACCCCGCGCAGATGGACTCCGTCGCCGACACCGACACCTGTATCCAATGCCACTCTCAGGGACGTCCGCTCACCATTCCCATCGAAGGCAAATATTACGACTGGCCCGTCGGTTACACCGTCGGCCTGAAACTCGCAGATTACTGGAAGCTCGAAGATTGCACCCTGGGGCAAACGAACTTCTTATATTCCCCCGACTGCACCGCGCACAAGAACCGCATGCAGGGCAACGACTTCGTACAGAGCGTGATGTACCGCCGCGGCGTTACCTGCTCTTCCTGCCATGACGTGCACGGCACTTCCAACTATGCTCAACTCAGAAAGCCCGCTGCCCAGATATGCCTCGACTGCCACGGCCCGAGTTCGCCAAATGGCCCCCACACCGCCACGCTGGAACAACACACGCATCACAAAGCGGGAAGCACAGGCAGCGAGTGCGTCGCCTGCCACATGCCGAAGATCGAAACGGAAGGCGTGCCGGGCACGTTCGTTCACGCGCACACGTTCCGATTTATCTCGCCCGCCGAGACCGACAAATATAAAATTCCCAATCCTTGCACTTCCTGCCATCAGGACAAATCCACCGCATGGGCGAGCGAGGCAATGCGCCATTGGCCCCAGCTCTCGCCCTGGTCGCCGCTCCTCTAACCCGAGTACCCCGTCGTGCACTTCCATTTCCCGCAGTTTTCTCCCATCATCAGCACTGAGAGAGTTCTCCGCCACTTTCCAGCGCAAGCGAAGATCCGGATCCTCCGGAATGGTGATCCGTGTATCAGCGCAGGACAAACGCACGGATCAAGGTTCAACCATGTTTGAAGAACGCCGCCATAGCGTGCGCCACAAAGTGAATGGACCGGCCTTTGCCAGCTTCGATGGCGTCACTGGAGGCATGATCCTCGACCTCAGCGAGCAGGGACTCTCCATGCAAACTCAAGCCGCACTCGATCCTGACCGCCGCCTGCAACCCATACATCTTCGCTTCGACCTGCCGAATTCCGACGCCCACCTTGAAACCACCGGCTACATTGCGTGGGCCGACGCTCTGGGCCGCGCCGGCGTTCGCTTCTCCGACCTTCCCGCCGAAGCCCGCCAGCGCCTCGATGATTGGCTCGCCGTCAACGATGAAACTCCCAGCCGCAAGGCCCCCAAGCTCACTCTGGATCGTTCCTCCATGGTCACCCGCCCCATTCCGGCTGCTCCGCAAGCCGTCAGCCTGGAAGCAGCCCAGGAAGGCGCAGCGCCGCCCTGGCCGGGTTCAAACACGATTCAATATGAATTTCACTCCCTGGGCACCGACCTGAACGCCGCTCTGCGCGTGATCGCCGGCCGCGCCCGCTCCCTGCTGCGCGGCGCCGGCGCTGCCATTGCCCTCGCCGAGCACGGCCCCATGATGTGCCGCGCCAGCGTAGGCAGCGGCGGCCCTCCCCTCGGCACTCGCGTCGACGTTAACTCTGGCTTCACCGGAGAATGCATTCGCGAAGGAAAGGCCCTGCGCTGCGACGATGCCGAGAGCGATTCGCGCGTCGCGGCCGAAATCTGCCGCCGTCTCGGCATCCGCTCCATCGCCGCCGCGCCCATCCGCTACCAGCGAGACGTCGTCGGCCTGCTCGAAGTCTTCTCCCCGCAAACCTTCGCCTTTGACGAAGGCGATCTGGCCATCCTCGAACGCCTGGCCCAGACCGCGTTGCTGATGGTCAGCGAATCCCAGCTCCTCAAACGCACTTAATGCTTGCTCGCGGAGCAACTGGGTACCCCATTTCTCGCGCGCTTTTTGCGCGAAGTGGGGCTTGTCTGAATGCAAACGCCGCTGTCCACATCCCCTACTTCCGTTTCTTCCGACCCCAATTCCACAGCGGCGCTCCCCACGCCCCCGCCGCCAGCAGCGCTCCAAACAAAATCACCGCATCAATACTGGCTCGTCCCTCCCGGGCCCAATACACATCCCGCAGATTCAGCCACAATGCGAATTCATCGAGGGTCAGCGCCGCGCCCACTCCGTACAGAATCGACATCAGCCGCCCCACAAAGATGGACGACCTGTCCGATCCATTCCCCACCTCGCACAGCCAGCCGTATCCCACCAGCAGCAGAATGATGATCCCGAAAACGAGATGATGAATGTGCCGCCCGCCTACCTGGACGAAATGAAATGGCGGAATGTTGTGCACCACGCCATAGACCACCGCCCGTACCCCGGCAAAGGTCAGAAAGAAACTGACAGACGCGACGAACAACCGCCGCCGAGGTCGGTCCGGAATGCGCTCGTGCAGCGCCGATCCCAGCGAAGTCCTATGCAGGAGCAGCAGGAACAGCGCAGTCCCTACCACCGTCAGTAACAAAATGAACCATGTATAAGCCATGCCGCATTAAACCGCAGGGAGGGGGCTAACCGCCAGGGTCGTGTGGAAGTGAAGTATTTGACCATGCGCATCCCTACAACATGAGCTACGGCATGACGTGGGACTACGTTCTAGAATACGAAAACCCGAACGTTCCCGTCCGTAAGAAGTCCATCCAGATCCGCGAACTGTCACCCGATCATTTGTATGGGGAACAAGCCGGCCTGGCTCATTGCTCAGCGCTCATTGCTCTTTGCTCGTTCAATACAGCCCCTCCTCCCCTTGCGGCCGCGTCTTCCAGCGCCGGTGCACCCACAGCCACTGCTCGGGGTACTTCCGCACGTAATCCTCAATCACTTTGGTAAACATCTGCGTATTGGCCACGATGTCCGCCTCCAGATTTCCCGTACGAATCAACTCCAGTGCCGGATCGAACCGCAGCCGGTACTTGCCCAGCGTCTCATCCCAAATGGTAAATCCCGGCACCACCGCAGCGTCCGTCCGCAGCGCGATCCTCGCCAGCCCGCTCGCCGTACACGCCGCGATGCCAAAAAAATCCACAAACACTCCCTGCGGCGGCGTCATATTCGTGTCCATCAATATGCCGACTGTCTCGCCGCACTTCATCGCGGCCAGCAACCCGCGCACGAAATCGTCTTTCGGAACCACTTTGTTGCCATGCATCGTGCGGTAGCTCTGCAGCATGCGGTCCAGATATTCGTTATCCATCGGTCGCATCACGATGTTCACCCAGTGCCCATGCAGCGAATGCGCGAACGCCGACAGTTCCCATGCCCCAAAATGCGCCGTCAGAAACAGCACTCCCTTGCCGCGCCCATAAGCCCGCTCATAATTTTCCAGCCCGTCATACACGACGACTTCGTCGACATTCTCCGCCGTGTATTTCGGGAACTGGCATAACTCAGCAAGCTGCCGCCCCAGCGACGTAAACTCCCCGCGCAAGATGCGCCTGCGCTCAGCCTCACTTTTCTCCGGAAACACCATGGCCAGATTGCGCATTCCTACTTGCCGCAACCGGAAGTGCAGAAGATAAAAAAGCTGGGCAATCGCGATGGCGAGCGCCCGCGACAGAGATCGCGGCAGAATACCCAGAATTTTGATGAACGGCCAGGCAGCCGCGTATTCGAGTTTCCGCCGCATCAGGAAAGCGTGACCGTATCACCTGCAAAAATCGCTTGTCAAACAAGAAGGGAAGGAAATCGCCTGAGGCTCGGCGGAGACCGCCGCCCCCACCGCCACATAGTCTGTGGCGACAGCCGCCCTCGGCTGTACGTCGCGCGCCAGCTCGACAGCTCTACTCCTCGAGCCGCACCGAATCGTGCTTCTCAAATACCACCGCCAGCGCCGCCGGAGTCCGCTCCGTCATTGCATGAATATCCTGAATCAGTGAATAGATATTCGACGTCATCACCAGCAGGTACCGCACTATCCCCGGCCCCGGATTCCAATAGGTATGCGCCGTCCCGCGCCGCACAAACACCGCCGACCCCGCCTTCGCTTCCACAACATCCTTCCCCACGCGCACGCACAGCGTCCCTTCCAGCACGTACCACGCCTCATCATCATGCCGATGAAGATGGAGCGGAGCAATCCACCGTGGTGGGCCCGGAGGTCCGCCTGCATCCTTCCACTCGGCAATCACGAAGTCGCCTCCCACCGAACCGAGCACCGATCCCGCCAGCGGCGGAGCCATCATTGGAGTGTTCATAAGAAAAAAGAAAACTGCGAGCCGTGAGCTACGAGTTATGAGCTACGAACTGGTGAGCTAAGGCTACCATTGAAAACTGCAGCTACGCTTCGGGGCTCAAAGCTCGCAGCTCGAGGCTCCGATCTACTTCGCCGCCTCCTGCGCCCACTTCGCCAGTGAACTCAGAAACGGATTCGCCGCCGCCGGCGGTTCCACTTCTCCCGTCAGCGCCGCCTTGAACCTCACCATGTGGCCGTAAAATTCGCGCGTGCTGTCCTTGTCCTGCTTCACCACGGCGCCGTTCAGGCTCACCCCGGCAAAAATGCCGCGTGCCCGCGAATACGTCAGCACCTCCGCGCGCATCTTCCAATCGGTATTGCCTTCGGCATGCCGCCCCACTGGCCCCGCCGCCACCGATGCGTCGGCTCCCAGCGCAAACTTGCTCGACAGCAGATGCTGCATCCCGTCGTTGTTCATGATCAGCATCACCAGATCGACCGCCTGCCCTCCGATCTGGAACCCGAAACTCCCGCCTTCGACCAGGAAAAATGCCGGCGCGCTCCAACCTTTCGCCGTGCGGCAACTGGCCAGCCCGCGCCCGTACTTCGCGCCCACGATGAAACCGCCCTTCAGCATGGATGGCACTACGGCCACGCACTGCGACCGTCCCAGGATCTCTTCTGGAATGCCCGAGTCCGGCGCCGACTGGATTTCATTCAGCACGTCCGCCGCCGCTTGCACCCGGTCGGTGGCTTTCGATTCTTTGGATGACTCGTCCGCCGCAAGCGCAAAGCAACTCAGCGACACAAAAAGGGTCAGCACGACTAATTTTTTCATGGCTCCTCACCGCGCAAAAATGAACTGGGATGTACTTGGGATTGTAAATGAATGGCCCCGGGTTGCACGCAGAGCCGGATGGATTGCGCATGCTAAATCCAAGCAGCAGTCCGTATAGTGATGGGGTCGCCTTCCAGATCACTCCAGAATAAGCTTCGGTCTGGCTTGGAATTTTAATTCCCGGGAGGGCAAAAAAATGCGGGGCTGAAAGCAGTGACCCTAATCGCCACTCTCAACCCCGTCTCCCAGGTTCTGTGGTAGGTGAAGCGAGTATGCGGCAGTCGCTAAATCCTGCCAAGATTACGAAGGTAAGTGGCCCAGGTAACCGTCGGACCGGCAATGAGCCGTGAACAATGAGCATGAACCGTGAGCCGTGAGCCGTGAACCGTGAACGATAACCAGCCAGGTTCGGCTTGGCTCATCGCTCATCGCTCACTGCTCATGGCTACTTCGTCGTCACCAACGAATGCGTAATCGCGTGCACCGACAGCGCAATCCGGTTCTGCACGCCCACCTTGCGCATCAGCTTGGCCACGTGCGCCTTCACCGTGCGCTCTTCAATTCCCAACTGACCGCCAATCTCTTTATTGGAGCGGCCCGCCACCAGCATCTCCAGCACTTCCTTCTCGCGGTCGGTAAACGTCACCCGGCCAGCCGGAAAAATTCTTCCCGGCGCCGACGACACGCGCTCGATGAACATCGACAACACCCGCCGCGGCGCCCATACCGATCCTTGGTTCACGATACGAATCGCCTGCGCGAATTCCGCCGGTGTAGCCGCCTCGTCCACATAGCCCTTGGCCCCGGAAGCAATCGCCTTCAAAATCGTTTCTTCATCAATGCCGGAGCCGGTCACGATGATTCGCAAATCCGGCCGTGTAGCTTTCAGGCTGGCCATCACGTCGAACAGGTTTTGTCCGGAACGGTTCCCCAGCAGAATAAGATCAATGCCCTGCAGCGTGCTGATTTCGGGAAGTCCGGCGGAGATCAGTTCGAACTCGGGCTCTGAGTCGAACAACGCGCGGAATCCCACAAAGCGCAACGGATCGCTCTCCACTACCGCGATTCGGATTACGGGTTTTCTGGCGACTGCTGCTTTCATAGTTGTCCCTTGTAGGGTTGGTTTCTTGTATCCAGCATAGTAATAATTCGGCGCAATGCAAAGAGAAGGTGACCGAAGGGAAATTACGGGAGTAACATGGAAAGTAGTGCAGCGATGCGACGTTCGGCACTCAAATATCCGCGAACCCGCCATTGCTCACTCAGCAGCACGCGAAATCTTCGGCTCCATGCTTCGCCATTGTCCACACCCAACTCGCCCGCAAATACTCGCTTCCTGCGCCCACCGGAGAAAAGAATGAACCGTTCGATCGCAATCGTTCTCGCCATGACTCTCACCGCGGCAATCGTCGCCGCTCAGCAAACCCCATCCCCCCAGAATCCACCGGCCGCCACGCCCGGCCAGACCGCGGCTCCCGCCTATACCCCCAAATACCACGGCGACCCCGCCCGTTCCGACTCCGAATTTGAGGCCCTCGCCTACATGCGCGTCGTCATCCGCGCCCAGAAACTCTTCAACAAGCAATACGGCCACTACGCCACCAGCCTGCACGAACTCGTGCACACCGGTACCTTCACCCAGCGCATGGTCAGTCCCGAACGCGGCGACTACACCGTCGGCTTCAAGGGAAACAAGGACGGATACGTCCTCACCATGACGCCCAAATCGATGGACGCCCAGCACCGCTCCTTCTACGGCACCGAAGACGGCAAGATTCACGGAGACGATGCCAAGCCCGCCGACGCCGACTCACCGGTAGTCATCCTCGCCATCCGCAGTCCAAAGTAGCGACCTGCATTCCGCAGGGCGGCGTCTTCGTATCGCCGGCATCTTGCCGGCTGTCCGGGCAAGACTGCCGCCGAAACGCACCGATGCGCCGCCTTTGCTAGCATGTGGTCACATGCCCTCCAGCGAAATCAAACTCAACATCGGCTGCGGCCTCTCCGGAATCGCCGGTTGGCACAACCTCGACAACTCCCCCTCCATCCTGCTCTCGCGCGTTCCTGTCATCCGCACGATTTTCAACACTCCCCCCTGGCCCCGGGATGTCCAGCGCTACGATGTCCGCAAAGGCCTTCCCTTCCCGCCCAACACCGTGAATTACATCTACCTGTCGCACTCCTTCCACCAGTTCACGCGTAACGAATCCCTGGCGCTCGCGAAAAATTGCTGGCAGGTTCTCCAACCCGGGGGGACAATGCGCGTCGTCGTTCCCGACCTCGAACGCTGCGCCCGCGAATACCTCGCCGATCCCGATCCGCTCGCCTCTGAAAAATTCTTGCAGCGCGTCTCCCTGCACCACAGCTGGCGTGATTTTTTTCATCCCGGCTCGAGCGTGACCCAGATGTTCGATAGCCGCTCGCTGGTCCACATGCTGCGCGCCGCCGGCTTCGAGCAGGTCGAACCCAGCACCTACCGCGTCAGCGCAATTCCGGAAATCGATCAGATTGAACTGGAAGTCCGCCGCCGCGAAAGTATTTACGTCGAAGCCAGAAAATAAGAAAGGGATTTAGATTGCAGATTTGCACTGCAGATCTGCCTGCACATACAAGGCAAGCCCGCATCAATCTGCCATCTGAAATCTTCAATCTGCAATAATCTTTAATCTGCAACTTCAATCTGCAATAAAAAAGGCGCGCTTTCGCGCGCCTCAAATCTTTCCCCTCGAATTACCGATGCGCCATGCCACCACCCATGTGCATTCCACCACCATGGAATCCTCCGCCCATCGCGCCGCCGTGGAATCCTCCCATGGGCCGAGCCGTCATTCCGCGTCCGCCATGGAACGCCGTGACTGCATGATTACGGAATCCATGCCCGATAGCGACCGGACGCGATCCGTTAAAGTGGTGAAAACCTCCACCCACTACGGGCGCGCGCCACACCACTAACGGAGAGTAGAAGCCCCATCCGAACGGGTTATAGAAGAAGCCATCTCCCGGCAGGAACGTGTATCCAGCGAACCACGGGTCCCAATACCATCCCGGACCCCACCAGCCCGGACCATACCAGCCATTGGCATAGTACTGCTGCGCCATGTCCACGTTCGCCTCCGACAGGTATTCCGATCTCAAGCTGCTCCACCGGTACAAGTCGTCGTTCTGCGTGACTTGTTTCTCCTTGAATCCATGCGCCTTGATCTTGGCGCTGCTCAAGTTGACTTCATGATTTTTCTTGACCGTGGTGTTCTTGTCATCCGCATTGACAATCGCCTTGCCATCGAACACGCGAACCGTGTTATCGGCTGCGTCAAAATCATACAAACCTGTCTTCACCACGCGGGTGTCCGCGCCTGGCTGCGTGACATGAATGAAGTTCTCTTTGTACAGTTCATCGACTTCCAGCATCGCTTCGCCGTGCTGCAGCGACACCTGCGTATTCGTCAGGCTGTCGTTTAGCATCTTCACCGAACTGTTGGAGCCCAGTCGCAGATACACACCTGGAGTCAACAAGATCTCGGCCTTTCCGCTCCCTGTCTCCATTACGTGCCCATTTTCCAAATCGGCTTTGCCCACTGCCTGGGCGTTCAGATTCTGCCCGTCCATCGATGCCTGCCCTTCCACGTAATTCAAGGTGCCAGGCATCGCCGTCTGTCTCGTGTTGGTGTCACCCCATGCGGGGAGAGACAAAAGCGCCGCCAAAAAGCAACTGCCGGCCACCGTTTTCCATCTTGCCAGCCTCATAATCTCAACCCTCCTGCATCCAAACTCCTCTACCCCATTAGATGTCCGACGAAGACCCCGAGATGCAAGGCAAGATGCTGATACTAATAGGTTTAATGTAGGTTGAGATTCACCGGGGGTGGCTCTTTTCAGCCACTCTTTGGGCTGCAAAGCTGTCAGCGGTTAAGACTGCGGACTCTCCAGATTGAGAGTCTCCGAAGGCGTGCCCATCTTCTCGCCTCTTTTGCCAAAAAGCGGGGACTTCGAAATTCGACCCTACGATGTTGACGTCAGGCCGGAATGAAAAGCGCGTTTGCTTTTCAAATTACCAAATTACAAAATTTCCCACTTACCCATCCCGCACTAGCCGATCACGGTTTCTGATTCTCCGCCACGGTCGGCTGCACCAAGCTGAATCCCACCGACGGGCACACATCAGGAAATTCCGCGTATTCAAATTCTTTTCCGTTCTTCGGCTGGAAGCGCTGCAGCCAGTCCACAATTTTCGCCATCGAGTCGGGAAACGGGCTCTCTCCATCCGCATTCAGCCATTGCAGCCGACGCGCCTCCGGTTCGATCCACACACCAGTGCCATCCGCCCGCTGACGATCACCCAATGGAATCTCCACCGCAAAGCTCTCCGCGTCCTGGCGTATGAGTCCGCCATGATTTTCCGGCAGCCCGCGAAACTTCAGCGACTCCAGCAACTTCGACAGCTCCTCGAACTGCTCCTTGCTCAAGGTCCCATGCAAGCGTTGCATCGGCTTGTCTCTGACTAGCCGCACAATGCGGTATTCGCGATCTCGCGACACCGCGAGACACACGTGCTCAACCCCATCCCGCTGCACTGCGGGGGAGCTTTGATAGGAAAGCCGCGCCAGCACATCGGGAGTTTCAGATCGCGCGGGCTCTTGCGCCCACACCACCAAAGGGACCACCACAAAGGACAAACTCAGAAGCGCTCTTGCGCAGGTTCGCATCTCACAAACCTCCAACCAGGCTTTGCCTCATCTTAGTACGAATCCATCGTCAGAAAAAGGGTTGGATGCCGCCGAACTCATGGTTGATTGCTGATTGCTCATCGGGATCAATTGAAGCTGAGTTCCTCGGTTTCCAATCAAAAAATCAACAATCAACAATTTGTCTTCAGGGCTGCTCCTCGCCGGTCGCGATCGCCTCGACCTGCACGCTCTTTCTCTCACCTTCGTTCACTCTCAATCTGCGCCCCAGCCCTTCATACGCTTTCAGGAACTCCGGATCGTAATAAGCCTCCCCATCCACGCTCTCCCAGGCCAGCACCGTGTACTCCCCGGGGCGCAAGCCGCCCAGGCGGAAGTGCCCGCTCTGATCGCTGACCGTTTTGCGAAACCGGTCCACCCTCGCCCGCATTCGCCCCTCCGGAACCGCCACCACCACCGCATTCGCCACCGGCCCACCCTTCTGATCGGTGATCGCGCCTTCCACCACGGCGCCATTCCCGCTCGCCACCACATCCATGACCACCAGGCCGCCACTCACGCTCATCCCTGCATCGCTCACGTCCCTCCCGCCCGCCAGCGCAGATTTCAGATACCACCCGTCGCCCGCCCCATTCTCGCCAGCCATCTGCACGTAATAACTTCCTGCTGGAACGTCAGCCCACTGAAACGTTCCATCCGCCGCCACGTGCGTGATATTTGAAAACCCTTCCCCCACGCTGAGTGCGCCCTCCGCTTCGCCATCGACCGGCTGTAGCGCAAGAAAAATTTGATTCGGATCGAATCCGCTCATCCCGCTTCCGGGTTCCAGGCGCAGCCGCCCCCGCACCATCGCCCCCGGTTGCGGCGCCAGCCGCAGTCCATCCACATTGCTGGATCCGACTTGCAGGCTTTGCCGCGCCGACATGGGCACGGGCGCTCCATCCACAGTTGCCAGGATCGTGTAATTCCCCGGCGAAACGTCGTGAATAACGAAGCTTCCGTCCTTATGCATCTCCGCGCCGTTCAGCACCAGTCCGAAATCTCGCGACTGCAGCATGATCGATGCCGATGTTTTGGGCGGCAGGTTCACCACCGTCCCCCGGATGCTCAAGCTCGGACTCGGAATCATGGCGAAATCGATGGGAAAATCATCTCCGGCATGCAGCTGGATCGGCGCCGCCTGGCTGCGATCCGTCGTGCCGGGATAATACGTGGTCTGGTAGGACGAAGCCGGTTTGTCCGGTGCCGTATTGCGTGCCTCGCCCGCCGCGACGCCGCCCTGCTCGATCAGGCTCTTGAAGTCCGGCGGCGGCACTACCGACACATAAAAGTTTCCTGCCGGCAGATTCGCAATCCGGTATTCGCCCAGATCGTTGGTGCGCTCCGCACCCGACTGCTCCCAATGATTGTGCCCGCCTACAAACGTCTGCCGCAGCAGGCTCACCTCGGCGTTGGGCAGGGGATCGCCATCTTCATCTGTAACTCGTCCCCGCACCACCGCCGCTGCTTGAAACCGAATGTGCAGATCCTTCAACGACTGCCCCGCGGCCAGCGTCAGCACCCGCCCATCGCTGCGCCCGTGATGCTTATCGGTTTCGAGAAATCCGCTGCGTTCGCCGAACAGGTGATAGCGTCCCGGCACAATATTTTCGATCCGAAACGTCCCCTCCGCTCCCGTGACCGCCGTGTAATCCCCGCCCTCCGCCTGGTTCTCCGCGATCAACTCGATCAAGGCTTTCTTCACGGGCTCGCCCCCGGGATCCCGGGTAACGATCCCCTCGATCTCTGCGCGAGCCGGTTTTGCCGCGGCCGAATTCTGCGCGCTCAGGCTCGCGCCCAGCAGAACCATCATCAGGCCTGTGCATACCGGCTTCATCGGAAAGTGTCAGGAGAAATGCGGGCGGCTTGCAGCCCCCTGGAGGAAAGCTGTTGCAGCACTCAACTGTCCTTGCGGTACAGCAGGTTCTTCATGGCCTCGCGCCGCGCCGCATTCGCTCCTTTGTCACCCTTCAGTGCGTCCGTTGGCTTCGACCTCGAGTCCGTCTCTTCCTCGCTGCACGACGGGCACCGGTTCGCAAATCCCGGCTTCCCTGGCTTCAACTCAAACTCTTCCCCGCAAACCACGCACTTTTTGATCGGATACGTTGACATCGTGGCTCTATTTTATCGCGCCACGAACGCAGCTTTTCCCAAAATGAGACTATGAGCAATCAAAATTCCCGTTCGGACTGCCGACTTGCGCTGTCCGTGGCATAAGCTTTGAGCGTGGGCCTGTGGTGTAATGGCAGCACAGCACCCTGTCATGGTCGCAGGTGAGGGTTCGAATCCCTTCAGGTCCATTCCTTGTTGATGAAGGATTGTTTCTCAGGGACGGTGGGGGGTTCACGGACAGGGTGCGAACTCTCCTCAAAGTAACTTGATTTCCAGCCGGGCTGCTCCGATAATCAGA
>DASYYT010000047.1:0-19134 GCA_035949755.1 Candidatus Sulfotelmatobacter sp. | reverse complement strand
CGTTTGACCCGCACGTGGAGGCGCCAAATGTGGTGCTGCAGACATAATGATCGCAGGCGCTCATCCACATCGTACCCGCCAGTACTAGTGCCGCAGATAGAACTCGAACCTTCATCGTCATGAACCGCCTCCGCCCCACATTTCTCGCGCGCTTACGGGATCGAAATGCGCCCCTTCGGAATCCCGCGGGATGCTTTTGGTCTCTTACCTATGCAGGTGTGACACGCAGATGAGAAAAACTCCACCTCATCCGCGATGTTAGGCGGCACGTAACCTTGAGGCAACGTTACGAATGTCACAGACCGTGACGGACGTTCGGCCTGAACCGTTGGAGCGCACGCGAACAGTGAAACCAAAAGGAAGGAGTCAGAATCAGAAGAAATCAGACTCGAAAGCAGAGATCAGCTTTGAAAGAAATCAGGCAGGACAGGTGGGACCACACAGACGGAACCAGAACTGAAAGGCCAAGCAAGCCAGCCAGAAACCCACAGTCGCAGCAGCACAAGGTCTTACTTCTGAATTCTTACTTCGCACTTCTTACTTTTCACACTTCTGACTTCTCTTCAGAACCCTTTGTTGCCGCTGGAAGGCGTAAAGTGCAGGGTAAAGGAATATCCCGGAAATTGCACTGGCACGCTGTAATCCGCCGCTACATACACCGCCGGTGCTCCCGGCGTCCCAATGCGCTGCACCGTCACCTGATCCGGCGTCAACGTGATCTGGTGCTCTTCCGCTTTTTTGATCACCGACTGCGCGATCGCCTGGTCCGTCTCATGCGGGTTCGAAGACCCCATCATCGCGATGTTTCTCAAATCATCCTGAAACGAATAGTTGCTGAGTTCCGGTGGAACAATCTCCCACACCGCGTAAAACACCCCCACGATGACCACAATCCCGACTAAGGCCTTTAGCGTTCCCATATCCCACATTCTGCCCGCCGCGGGACGGGCAACTGCCCTCATCCCCGGCCAAGCAACTCCCGAAAATGTTCCGCAATCGCCGCGATCCTAACATCGCGCACTTCGCGAGTCGAACGAATAACGACTTCCACAGTACCTTCGGTAACTTTCTTTCCCACCGTGACCCGGAACGGGATTCCCACCAGATCCGCGTCCTTGAATTTCACTCCCGGACGCTCGTCCCGGTCATCCAAGATCACATCCAACCCCTCTGTTTCCAGCTGCTTAGCAATATCTTCCGCCGCCGTTTTCACGCTCTCGTCTTTCACATTCACCGGCGCCACCACCACCTGAAACGGTGCAATCGCCGCCGGCACCCAGAATCCGTTCTCATCGTTTCCCTGCTCCACCGCCGCCGTCAGAATGCGCTCAATGCCGATCCCGTAACATCCCATGATCGGCATCACTTCTTTGCCGTTCTTATCGAGCACACGCAGTCCCATCGACTCCGAATACCGGTACCCCAGCTTGAAGATGTGCCCAACCTCCACGGCCGTATCGATCCGCAGGGGCTTGCCGCAATTCGGACAAGCCTCCCCTGCCGTCACCGACCTTAAATCGGCATACGCGGTCGGATGAAAATCTTTTCCCGGAGTCAGGTTCTTCAGGTGATAGTCCTCCTTATTCGCGCCCGCAATCAGGTTCGTGCGCCCTTCGAGAGCCTTGTCGACCAGCAGCAAGGGACGCGCCTCATCATTGAGACCCCTGGCCCAATCGATCCCCATTGGCCCGAGATACCCCGCCGGGGAATGGAACAGCGCCCGGATCTCCGGCTCTTCCATCGCTCTCGGCGCTGTCCCTACAGCAGCATTAATTTTCGCATCGTTCAGCTGATGATCCCCGCGCATCAGCACCACAACCGGCCGCGACTTTTTCTTCCCCGCCTTGTCAAGCGTGTCCGCCATCAACGCCAGCGTCTTGACCTTGTTCTTCGGCGATACCCCCAGAAACCTCGCCACATCCTCAATCGTCTTCTGCCCCGGCGTATGCACTTCGAGCGGTTTGCCATCACCTTCCGCCGCCAGTTCCGTCACCGGATCCAGCTTCGAGGTTGCCCTTTCCAGATTCGCCGCGTAGTTGCAGCCATCGCAGCTGACAATCTGATCCTCACCCGCCGGAGTCCGCACCATGAATTCGTGCGACTCCTTCCCTCCCATCGCTCCCGAGTCCGCCTCCACCACCATGTACTTCAATCCGCAGCGATCGAAAATCCGGCAGTACGCGTCGTAGTGCTTGCGGTAAGAAACATCGAGCCCGGCCGCATCGATATCGAATGAATACGAATCCTTCATCATGAACTGCCGCACCCGCAGCAGCCCCGACCTCGGCCGCGGCTCGTCACGAAACTTAGGCGCAATCTGATACCAGATCTGCGGCAACTGTTTGTAACTACGCAACTCCTTCAGTGCAATCGAGGTCATGACCTCTTCCTCGGTCATGCCCAGGCACATGTCCGCGCCCTTGCGGTCTTTTAAACGAAACAGGTTCTCGCCCATCAGCGCCCACCGCCCGGAAGCTTCCCAAAGCTCCCTCGGATGCAGCGCCGGCAAATAAAATTCCTGTCCGATCCGGTCCATCTCCTCGCGCACAATGCCCATGATCTTGTTAAACGACCGGTTGCCCAGGAAGAGGTACGAGTAAATCCCAGCCGCCAACTGCCGGATGTACCCCGCCCGCACCAGAAATTTATGCGAAGCCACTTCAGCGTCCGCCGGCGCCTCGCGCAATGTGGGAATAAACAGCTCTGACCAACGATGCATAGTTGAGTACCGAGTACCGGGTAGCGAGTACCGACTGAAGGACACTCGTCGATCCCTGAGGGGAATTGATTATTGTATCGGGCAAAGCCGCATTCTGCCACGTGAGGATTGGTTGACTCACGAAACTGCTGAGGTTCTAATTGGGACGCCCCGCATAAGGTATGACTGACCCAATCTCAGTCACGATTTCGATTCTGGCGCTCTCGGTCTCGGCAATCACTGCCTGGCTCACGCTGTTTCGCCGCGGCACGATCAAGATCACTCAGCCAACGGTGATTTACTTCGGGCCCGATTCTGTACCATACGTGGATCGCCGCCCGAACCCTCCCGATCCGGAGGATTTCTGGAACTGCTGAGACTGAGGCGCCACAAAGTCGAACCGGAGAAATGGCCGGGTAGTGCGATTTCAAGCACCGCCGCAGCGGCGAACCCCCAGCGATTCCTTACTAGATTACCGAGCAATATCATCCGCCCATTTCGGACTCAGAACCATCAGCAGCTTCATTGCGATTTCTCTCGGTAAGCGAATCGCGATCTCTTCGCCGAAGCCTTCCGCATCTGCCGCGATAGAGATCGGCGCTCTCAACGCCCTGTCATCCAATTCTCGCTCAGCGCGCTCCCAATAGATGTGTACCCGCTTGCCTTCGCTCTGACCCCACCAGATGGGTGACTGCGTGCTCGTATACACCTCAAGGGTGATATCGGCAGGAACGGCTGCGGGCTTTCGCCCGCCGGACAGCCGAGGGGGGCTGTTCCCACATAATCTCGATGACCTACCCGGCCAACTGTTTCAAAATCTCTTTCCCCATCTTCTGCGCCTCTCCAAAGAACTTCTGATACTCCACAAACAGCCGGTTCAACTCCAGCGATTTATCGGCCGTCAGCTTCTTGCGCAGAATCATATCCCGCACATGCACAGGATTCGGCAGGGTTGCGTCCTCGTTCAATTCTTCCAGCGCGGTATTGGGATCGTAGTGATACATAGAACCTCGATTTCATAATTTAGTAATTGGGTAATTTCGTAATTGAAAAACGGCTGGCCAAAACTTTCTAAATTACAAAATTACCGGATTACTAAATTAGAAAAATCCCTACATCAGCTCGGTGGTCCACAGATCGTGCAGATGCACGATTCCCTCCAGATTCCCACCCGCATCCACCACCATGAGAGAAGTAATCTTCTTGTCTTCCATAATCGCGATGGCCGTCGCCGCAAATTCGCTTGCGCCGATCGTCTTCGGATCCCGCGTCATCGCCTCCCCCGCCGTCAGATCCATCACATCTTTCCCGCGCTTCTCCAGCAACCGCCGCAAGTCTCCATCGCTAATGATCCCCACCAGCCGCCGCTCGCCCTCAATCACCGCCGTCACTCCCAACTTCTTCCGCGACATTTCGTAGATCACATCCGGCATCCGGGTCGAAGGCGTAACGCATGGCAACGCCTCCCCCGCATGCATCAACGATGCCACCCGCGCCAACTTTTTTCCTAACTTCCCACCCGGATGCAAGTTGGCAAAATCTTCTTCCTTAAAACCCCGGCGCTCGCTCAACGTCACCGCCAGCGCATCCCCTAACGCCAGCATAGTCGTGGTTGAAGCCGTAGGCGCCAGCCCCAGTGAGCAAGCTTCCTGCGCCACCGAGCAATCCAAAGCCACATCCGCTGCTGCCGCAAGAGTTGAAATGAATGCGGATGCCCCGCCCTTGTCTCGCGATTTTGGCGAGACAGCCTGGGGATTCTGTCTCCTGCAAATCTCATCCCCGGTCATCGTGATCAGTGGCACCTGCAACCGCTTAATCGTCGCCAGCAAAGCCAGAATCTCCTCGGTTTCTCCCGAGGCCGACAGCGCCAGCACTGCGTCCCCGCGCACCACCATGCCCAGATCCCCGTGCAACGCCTCCACCGGATGCAGATACAGCGCCGGACTCCCGGTCGAACTCAGCGTCGCCGCAATCTTGCGCGCAATCAGCCCGCTCTTTCCCATGCCGGTCACCACCACGCGCCCGGCACAGCAATACATCAAGTCCACCGCCCGCTGAAACGCCGCCGCCATCGGACCCGCAATCCGGTCCGCCAGCGCCCGCAGCGCCTCCGCCTCAATCCGCACCACATTCTCGCCCGTGTGTTTCATCTGCCCAGAATCGAACGAAGGATGTTAGCACGCAACCAATACCCCAGTGGACGCCAAGGACGCAGAGGATTGAGAGTCGTTATTACCTCCGCGTCCCCCGTGTCCTCTGCGGTTTTCATTTGACGTCAGAAGTGATCCTCGCCTGCCACTATCCGGGCTGAGGCCTGGGCCGGCTTGGCCACTGCCGCTAACCCTCGCGCCTGGATTACCTGATCCCACGGCCCCGCCTGCCAGTTGTCCCGCTTCTTCTCCTCATGCCTCCAGGTAGGCAACGTCAGCATCAGACGCATCCCGCTCGCATGCACGTAGGGCTCATACATGGACCGCAGCCTCCTCAATTTTTCATGCCCGTACTCATCGCTGCGCAACTGCAGACCCGCTGCCCCAAGCGCACTCCGTAAGGCCTCGCGCTCGGACTCCGGTAACCGGTCTCCGGCCGAGGCATCGTACGGCGCATTCAGTACTTGCGCCAGATCCACCGCCGCATGCCGCGCCATGGCAAACGTCAACTTCGCCTGCCCGGGATGCACTCCCTCAATGCCGGTCAACAGCAGCGAAGTCACATCCAGCATCGTCGTCAGCGCCGCCAGCCACGACTGGTTCGAATGCTGCGACCGAAAGAACGCCAGTGCCGGATATGAAATCTGCGACTCCAGCAACTCCGCCGCCCACCTTTCCCACTCGCGCAGCACTTCATCGAGCACGCGCTGACTTACGCCCGGCTCCTCCGTCCTCCCAGCCAGCCGCACCAGCAACTCCGCCGCCGTCGGAGGCGATCCCGCCCGCGCATCCAGCATCGAAATCTGAATCTCTCTCCGCGAAAACGACGAATACACCACCGGGAGATACCCAATCACTACGCCCAGAAACGCGAACCCCATCCCCGCCTCGAGCACCGAAAGCGCCCGCGCCAGCCCCGAAGTAGGCACGATATCGCCGTATCCCAGCGTGAAAAACGTCTCCCCGCTGTGATACACAATCTTTCCGAACGTCAGCGGTTCGCCACTGAGTTGCTCGTGTCCCCCAATCCCATACTGAATCAGCGCGAATCCGAAAATCAGCCCAGCCGCCCAGAATCCGAGCAGCAGAATCAATGACAGTGGCCCAAAATATCCCAGAAAATTCTGCTGCCGCGAAACGGTCTTGATTCGCCGCGCCAGCGCCCGCCAAGGGATCCAGGTCCGCCGGTAGAAATAGGCGGTCAGCTTGAAATGGCGCAACACCCGCCGCGGTAACACCACCGTTTCAAACGCGTCCAGCAACACCACCCAGATGATGGCAAGCCCACCCACGATCGCGACCATGCTGGTATGCGGAATCATCGCAGTGCAATCTAGATGCGTTGGGAAGGTTACCAGATTCTGCGCCGGGTTTCTGGCTCCCAGCTTCGGGAAAATCCTGATTTCCAGATTCTGCGCGGAATGGAGGTGCCCACTTTTTCCCGTGTGTTTGGCGTGAGAAGTGGGTCCTTTTGCGTCCTTAAATCCAATCTTTGCGCAACGTGAAAAGTGATTCCACTAGCCTTTCGGAGGCCGAGAGGCCGGAAGCCGTGCTTATTGTGGCTTGGTATTAGTCTGAGGCTGCTGCCGCGTCGTCGATTTGGTCGCGTCGGTCGTTTCCTTCTTTTTCGTCGGAGCCTTTTTCCTCGCCGCCGCCTTCTTCGGAGGCGCAGTATCGTCCACAACAACTTTCTTCGGAGGCTCCGCCGCAACCGTTGCCTGTGCGGCTTTCAAATCGGTCCGCAGCCGTCCGATCTCCGCCTCTTTGGCCGCCGAAAGATTCTCAATCCGATCCGCCAGTTGCCTGCGCGTCCCCTCAAAAGCGCTCAGATCGTTCGACAACGCCTGCAGATCGTCCTTCGGGCCGAACGCGCCCGCCCCTTCCGCCACGCTTCCCAGCACGTCATACAACGCGTCCAGATTCCGATAAAGCTTGAACGTCGCCGGCAAATCCTCCGGCGCATTGCGCAACTGCGCAATCATCTCTGGCAGCGCTGCCTGCAGATTGCGCTCGATCGAATCCACGTTGGACAGTTCTTGTTTCTTGTATGAGTTGTCCGCCTTCCAGCGCTCGATTCGCAGCTTCACTAGATCGGCCTGCGTGTTTTTTGACGTCGCCTCCAGTTGCTCCAGCAATCCATTCAACTGGTTCACCGAAGCGTACGAAACCGGAGCGCCCTGGCCACCATTCGCTGAAGCAGGAGCCGCGGGACCAGATTGCCCCAGCGCCAAGCCAATAGACGTGAAGAAAAAAAGACCGAAAGAAAGCAGAAGGCGATTCATGGTTCGTTCGCGTTACGCGCCAACAGGATACTACAAGCCCACTCCGATCGCCCCGATCAAACCGTAGCGCCGCCCTCCCGGCGGGTGTCGGGCAGGAATCCTACCCGACCCCATGGAAATCTCATCCCAGAGCTGTTCCGATTCGACTCCGTCCGTAAACCAGACGATAATTAGAAGATAAAATGCGTTTGCACTCCCACGTCCCGCTCCTCCTCGCGCTCCTGTTGTCGCTCCCCGTCTCTGCTCAGGACAACACCGTCCACCGCCTGATCCTCAAAGACGGCTCCTACCAGCTGGTCACCAAGTACGAAGTGAAAGACGACCGAGTCCGCTACTACAGCTCGGAACGCGAGGAATGGGAAGAACTCCCCAACTCGCTAGTCGACTGGACTGCCACCAACAAGGACGAAAAGGAACGGGCCACCGCCGCTTCTTCTCCAGAAGCTGCGCAACTCGACAAAGAACTCGATAACGAAACGGAAAAGGAGGAAGCCGCGCTCCCCCTGGTTGTTCCCGGTCTGCGTCTCCCTGAAGATTCCGGCGTCTTCCTGCTCGACAATTTTCAAGGCCAGCCCCAGATCGTAGAAATTCAACAGTCCGCCGGCGACATCAACCGCAACACAAAGACCAACATCTTTCGCGGCGCCGTCAATCCTATCGCCGGACTGAAAGTCACCATCGAACTGGAAGGCGCCCACGCCAAAATTCAGGCCCACGTTGCGGTCCCTTCCCTCTACATCAAGCCCGAAAACGACGCGCCCGAGCAGGCAGCTCAACCCAGTCTCGCAGTCGATTCCACTCGTCCCGGCCAGAAATCTCAACAGCCTCAGCAACCGCAACAACCTCAGCAGCCCCAGGCACCCATCGTCCCCTTCGACCGTTTCCGCATCGTCAAGGTCGAAGTCAAAGGCAACAAGCGCATCGTCGGCGACGTCAAACGCCAGGTCACGGGCAAGGTCAGCCAGGAAGAGCATTGGGTTAAGACGACCATCACCGGCGTCACCGGCGGATGGCTCAAGCTCACTCCCACTGAAAACCTTGCTCCCGGCGAATACGCGTTAGTTGAAATGATGGGAAAAGAAGGAATGAACCTCTACCTCTGGGATTTCGGCGTCAACCCCAAGGCCCCCGCTAATCCAAATCCCTGGAAACCCGACGAAACAAAGCCCGAAGAAAAAAAATCGCCATCAACAGAATAGCCTGAGCAACCGCAGCGCCGGCGTCCCACCAGCGGTGGCGGCGGGGCATTCTCGCCGCGACGGCACAATTCCAGATCCCGGCACTTTTCTAACGTGAGGTCAATGCCAATAAGGCTCACAAACAAGTAAGGCATCCGCGTGGGATGCCAAGTGGCCTTCATTCTGAAATCTACAATCTGAAATCTGCAATCTTAAGTATAAAGTCAGCCCCCGAAACTACTCTTCCTTCAGCATCCCCCGCTGTGCAATCCCGATATTATCCCGCGTCGAATTCTTCACCATATACATCATTCCGTCTGCCTGCCGGATCACATCATGCGCCGTGCGCGCGTCATGCGGATACGTCGCCACTCCAATCGACGCCCGAACATTCAGATTCAGCCCTTCTTCTTTGCAGAAGCAACTCACCCGCAGGGCATCGCGCAACCGTTTCGCCACCACCAGCGCCTGATCTTTCGAAGTCTGCGGCAGCAGCACCACGAACTCATCCCCGCCGTAGCGGAACGCAAAGTCAATCAGCCGCAACTGTGCCTTTACCAGATACCCAATCTCCGCCAGCAACTTGCTCCCAATTAAATGCCCGTGCGTGTCATTCACGGTTTTGAAATGATCCAGGTCGATGAACAGCACGCTGAACTCATAGCCAAATCGCGACGACCGGTACACCTCGGTCTCCAGCGTCTTGTAAAGATGTCGCGCGTTGTACAGCCCGGTGCAGTCGTCGGTGATCGTCAGTTCCTGGATCTTCTCCACCCAGCGCGCGTTCTCGATGGCAATCGCCGCATAGTCGCACAGCGATTGCAGGAAGAACAACTCCGCTTCCTTGAACCGCTCCATGTCCACATTCACCAGTTGGATCACGCCCAGCACCCGCAACTTCGAGTGCAGCGGAACGCAGATCACCGATCGGGTCTCCCACTTCGTCGCATCGTCCACCCGGCTGGCAAAAAACGGATCTGTACGTACATCCGGCACTACCCGCGCCTCGCCATGCTTCGCCACCCATCCGGCAATCCCCTCACCCATTTTCAGCCGGACATTCTTCAGCGCCTCCGCCTTGTCCCCCACCGCGATGGCAAAATATAGCTCATCGTGCCCCTCATCCACCATCAGCAGCGACCACGTGTCCGGGCGGAAATACTCCGCCATTTTGTCCATGATGGTCTGCAGAATGGAATCGAGGTCGAGCGACGACGTCAGCGCCTTCGCCACGTCGTGAAAAATCATCAACTCCTGGCTCTGGCGAGTCAATTGAGTGCCGGCCTCAGGCATGGAAATCCCGTTTTCCCTCGCTGGATAGGGTGGCGTTCCAAAAATTATATGCGGCACTTTCGTCCACCCGCAATGAACGTTGGTAACCCGTACCCCCAAAGCCAACGCTCCCAACGGGTTGAGCGCCCGGTACGCCTCGTGTCCTCTGCCACGATAGGTTTTATAATGATCACCCATGAACCCCACTAGAATGCTGCCAGTCGTGCTGGTTCTGACAACTTTCGTGCTAACCAGTTTCATCTCCGTTGTCGCGCAAGGTGCCAACCCTAATTCGGTCCCGGTCATCGACGGCGCCCTCGGCCCCTGCACCGCCGACTTCACCATCACTGACACCGCGGGCAAGCCGGTCTACTCCGCCACCATTAAGGTTCACATCGCTTACGGCTTCGCCAGCGTCCGCAAACTCGACCTCCAGGTCGGCACCAACGCCGACGGCAAAGCTCGCTTCACGGGTCTCCCCGACCACAGCAAGCACGGACTCTTCTTCGAAGCCTCCGAAGGCGACCGGACCGCCGAAGCCTTCGACGATCCAGCCAACACCTGCCAGGCCCAATTCACCCTCGCCTTGCGCAAATCTACTGAGCAAAAACCGTAGCGCGGCGTCAGCGGTGGACCCGTGCGGGTTCCTGCAACCGTAGCGCCGTCGTCCCGGCCGCGCACCATGCGCTGCCACGAGAACTCGATTCTCTCCGAGTCCTCCGAAGCATCTCTCTGCGATCTTGGCGTCTTGAGATTTTCTCATTTCCCTATTCTCGTGTTCAGTGCTGGCCGCTCTCTTCGTCCCGGTTACCCTGCCCTATCACTCTTGGCTGTAGCCACCCCGCGCCGCATGTCCTATCATTGTTCCCGTAGTTCTCCTCAAAGAATTCCCAATGGGCGAGTTCGGCACCAAATTCCGCCAGGCGCGGGAGAAAAAAAACCTCTCCCTCGATGACGTCTCCAACGTCACCAAGATCGGCACGCGCATGCTCAAGGCCATCGAAGAAGAACACTTCGATCAGCTTCCCGGCGGTGTTTTCAATAAAGGATTCATCCGCGCCTATGCCAAGCATCTCGGCCTCGATGCCGACGAGGCCGTTACCGACTATCTTGTCTGCCTCCGCGAGGCGCAGATCGGCGCTCAAGAAGTCTGGGAGACCGTCCGCCCCGATCCCGCTCGCGCTGCCACGGCTGGCAAGCTTCACGCCCACGAACCGCGCAAAACAGCCGCGAAAGCGCAGTCCCCAGTCCAGGTCGAAGAGCTTCCTGACCTGCACCTGCCTCGCGTCGAAGATGTCCGGCCACCGCGTGGAAATTTTCGCAGCAACAGTGAAAGCGCCATTCCCTGGACCATCATCGCGGCCGGATCCGTTGTGATCGTCCTTACAGTCTTCTTGTGGATGCGTCATTCGCATGCCACCAGGCATTCCAGCGCGCCCGTGATCGCCTCGGCCAACATGCCAGCCCCTCCTCCTGCTGCAATCCCAACCGGAGTCAAAACAAATCCTTCACCAGCGCCCTCGCAGTCAGCCCGGTCCACGTCGCCCTCGCCACCTGCCAAACTCCTTCCCAAACAGTCTCAGAGCGCTGCTGCGGCCCCAGCACTGACCACTTCGCAAACTCCTACCGCGACCAAAGAAGCCAACGACGCCAGTATCCGCTCGGCCCCCGCTTCAATCCCTAAGCCCGCCGAAAAACCGTCGCTCACCTTGGTAATCCGCGCCAGTGAAACGTCCTGGATCTCGGTCCAATCCGATGGTCAACTGGTCGCGCAAGAAACCCTTATCGCCCCCGCCGCTACGTCCTACCACGCCAGTCGCGAGCTCGTAATCCGCGTGGGCAATGCCGCCGGCGTCAGCTTCCTCTGGAACGGCGAAGAGCTCCCACCCCAGGGCGCGGAAGCCGAAGCCAAAACCTTCGTCTTCGACGCTCATGGAATGAGAGCTCTCGTTTCCGATCAAACCCCGCACTGATCCCCGTCAATTCAAGTTGCGAGACGCACAGCACGTCTCACTTGGCACTGAACACTTCTCACTGGGTGCTTCGGCCTTCTTACTTCTTACTTCTTCCCATATCCTTTCACCACGCCGATACCAGTGCAGAAATCGTATCCGGACTTCCCAGTATGGCCCGCGCAGCTGCCAGACGTGATGTCGGTATAGTCCGCCGTGTTGCTACGGTTGTTGTACATTTCAGTGAGTTCGGCATTGCTGTCGGCCTTGAAGGACCCCGCGCGGTTGATAATTCCCGCCAGTGTCGGCGATGCCACGCTCGTACCATACACTTCCAGCCACGAGTTGTAGCAACTGGAGTCGTACACCCACACTGGAGAGTTGCTGCTCGAGTCCGACGCGATGTCCGGCGTGCCGCGCCAGTTGCCCACAATCCCCGAGACCCCGTTCTGATAGCTCGGACGAGACTCGTATATGCTATCGCCGCCCCCGCATCCCGTCGCCCCCGAATTGCATGATCGAGTCGCGATTTGCTTGGTGTAGTTTCCCGAACTGTCACGTTGGATCTGCGTCGCGCCGGCCGAGACTACGAACGGCGATGCGCTGGGATAGCTGGGCGGAGAACTGTCGCCCGATGACGCAAAGTAGACGACATTCGGGAACAACAGGTCGGGGTCGTATATCCCTTCCAGGGAGAACTCGCTGCTTCCCCAACTCATGGAGACCTCGCCTTTGAAGGTGCCGTGTGTGCCAATATACCCACTCGCCGCGACGACCGCAGCGAATAGATCGGCATCGGAGTTGGAAGCCGCCTCCATCAGCACGATCTTCGCTTTCGGCGCCATCGCGTGTGCCCACTGGATATCCAAAGCCTCTTCGAGTTCCCAGCCGGAGGCGCAGCCATTCGCCGGTTTTGTCCCGCTGGCATACATCTTCGTGAAATTGGCCGCGGGCAGTCCCTAGTATGTCGAAAACGTCTTGAGATCGGCACCAGCGCTGGGATCGTCATAAGCATCGACGAGCACGATTGTTCCACTGCCTCCCGTCGGCAGAGTTGTCGCCGTCGCCACCGGACATCCCGGCGTCGAAGAAACCAAACCGTAGATGCAGGCTATCGATCCCGGCGTCTCTACCGTCAGTCCGGGCGGCGGCGCTTCCGGCGTCACACTTGGGTCGGGCGCGTACAGGAACACGTGGGTGTGCATCCGCTCTCCAATGTCTTCTGGCCTTTCCACGCTTGAAGGCGGAGTAACCTTGTTTGGAACCTGGGCGACCGCAACACTCGCGGCCGTTGCTACAACTAGCAGCAGAATCGCTCTTCTCATTACACCCTCCAGTCAATTTTGTTTGGCTTGTTCGGAACTGAATCACAGAACCAGACGCATCCTGCCGAAAACCCTCTTCAGAAGTCTTTAGAAACTCCTCAGATATTTCTCCAATCGGGTCCCGAATCAAAAAAAAGGAACTAGAAACCGCATCGGAGGCCGAGTTACTTCTGCATTCCTACTTGTTCGACTTCACCACCGACTCTAGGCAGACCAGCGCGGTCTCCTGCTCATCGGAAACGTGCCACTGTGGGGGCCTGGTCGCGCCGTCGTCCTCCCCGGGCATTCCGGCCATCGCCCGCGCGTCCGGCACGCCTACCATATCTACTTCCCGCGCGCACGATGGACACCACGCCCGATAGACCCGGGCCCGGCGTACGATCAGGACCTCGTTCGTCTCGACCGTGATTTCCGTTCTTTTGAAAAGTGCCATCGCGCCCCAAACCGCTTCCCGGCCAGCCCCAATCGTGGTAAATTGCTGCTCACGTGGGGCGTAACTTCCCCCGGCCGGATCGCAAACGCATCCTCCCCCAGCTTCTCTTTAGAAGTCTTTAGAGAATTCTCAGAGAATTCTCATAGATTTCTCAGGCGAATTATGGCGAACCAAGGAAGGGAGTTATACGAGTTCGGCCCTTTTCGGTTGGATCCCGAAAAGCGTCTCCTTCTGCGCAATGACGAACCGGTTCCCCTTCAGCTGAAGGCCTTCGACACCCTGCTGGTTCTCGTTCGCCACAGCCAGCAAGTTGTCCTCAAAGATGAGCTGATGAAGGCCGTCTGGCCCGACACCTTCGTCGAAGAATCCAACCTCGCGCAGAATATTTTTGTGTTGCGGAAAACCCTGGCTGCCAACAGCGGAGTACCGGACAGCCATCGCTTTATCGCCACCATCCCGGGCCGGGGATACCGGTTTGCAGAAAACGTTCGCTTAGTATCCGATCATGACGCTCTCGTCGTGCAGCGCCACGCCCATACTCACGTTCTCATTGAAGAAAAAATCGCAGAGCCAAACGCGAATGCTGTCACCGTCTCCCCCAAGCCTGCATCGCTTTCGTACCCAGCGCGCTTAGCCATTGCCTCCGCTCTCGTCGTAACCCTGCCGCTAGTCGTTTTCCTCTTTCGTCCTGCCGATACGCCGCCCCGGGTCACGGGAATTCACCAGATCACTCATATCGGTACCTTGGTTCACAACACGCACCTGCTCACCGACGGCCCTCGCATCTACTTCCGCGTCTGGCACGGTAAGGAACGCGACTTCGCCTCCGTCTCCACCGAAGGCGGCGAGGTTTCCCCCGTGGAGATTCCGATCCCGCAGATGGATATTGACGACATTTCTCCTGCCGGCTCCGAGTTTCTTGTGGAGAGCCTCGGAGACTCAGGCAAAACTGGCAGCTCTTTTGACCACCCGTACCAAAGCCTCTGGCGCGTACCTGTCCCTACCGGGTCGCCTCGACCCACTGGTTTGTTTTCCTCTGATGCTGCATGGTCCCCCGATGGTCGCACTCTAGCCTTCGCCTCTGGTTCCGGCATCTCCCAGGCCAATATCGACGGAACTCACGCTGCCGAAATCGTCACCGCGCTTCCTGATCAACCGTTTTATCTTCGCTGGGCTCCCGATTCAAAACGGCTCCGCTTCTCCGCGGGCGATTCCAAAACCACCGGGTTCTTTCTATGGGAAGCCGATCTCTCCACCCACTCTGCCCGCAAATTGATTCCTGCTCTACCTTCTTCAGCCCGCCCCTGGCCGGGAGGCTGGACCCCGGATGGTCAGTACTTCTTCTATACGGCAGTCAGCGACGGCACCCGCAACATTTACGCCATTCGTGAGAAGTCAGACCTTCTTCACCGCTCGAATGCGTCCTCGGTCCAGCTCACCAATGGGCCTTTCACGTTTTACCTTCCACTTCCCGGCAAAGATGGCAAGCGCCTTTTCGTGGTTGGCGAACAACTCCGTGGGGCGCTCCTCCGCTACGACTCCTCCACCAGCCAGTTCCTTCCCTATGCCCAATCCATCTCCGCCGATCAAGTTGCTTTCTCGCCCGATGGCCAGTGGATGGCTTACGTCCAGTTTCCCGAATGCACGCTGGTCCGCAGCCGCACTGACGGCTCCCAACGCCTTCAACTCACCTATGCCCCCATGCGTGCCTTCAACCCCCAGTGGTCCCCGGACGGTACCCGAATCGCTTTTCACGCCGTCTCCGATAATGGCGCACCGGCCAAAATCTATTTGATCTCTTCCGCCGGCGGTGTACCTGCCCTGGCTGCTCCTCCCAGTGATGATCGCCAGATCTATCCTTCATGGACCTCCGATGGCAACTCCATCCTGTTCTCGAACTCCGACGTTTCCCAAGCGCGCCTCGACCTCAGCATCTTGGATCTGAAAGCCAGGCAGGTTTCCACTCTCCCCGGTACCCGCGGCCTCTTCTTTGGTCAAATCTCTCCCGATGGCCATACCATCGTCGCCGTTGATTACAACTCCAGGAATCTTGTCCTTTACAGCGTCGCTGGCCACGCAACTCGTGTCCTGGCCGAGCTTGCGGACTATCCTCGCTGGTCCCGCGACGGCAAATTTGTGTACTTCAACCATCTGTACTTCAGCAAGAAACGAAGTACAGGCGGCATCTGCCGCTGGAACCCGTCGACCAACGCCATCGAATCTCTGCTGAAATTTCCGGAGTTCCTTCTTACCGGCGCCTACGGCGTAACCTTCAGCCTGACCCCGGAAGGTTCAATCCTCCTCCTGAAAGACGTCAGCAACCGCGACCTCTACGCGCTGGACCTCGATCTACCGTAAACGAACTCGAGGATACTGCCGGCGGAGGGGGTGCCCACGCTCGTCTCGCGGTTTTGGCGAGACAGGGTAGGGGCTTTGACTTTCTGTCGAATCAGAATGCAGATGAGCAGATTTTGCCCCTCGATTATTGTCCAGACGACTTCCTAAACGTTGGCGACTTTTCGTCGTGCAAAGCTGAGAGAAATTCCATGAGCACCACACTCGCGGCTCCTTCCGACGTCTCCACTCCCGCCTCCGCCTCCCGTATCGCCTCGATCGATTTGATCCGCGGCACGGTCACGATCCTAATAGCCATCGATCACGTCCGCGTCTACTCTGGCCACCGAGGCCGTCCGCCCACCGTCCGCACTCAAAATCCCGCTATTCAACTCACCCTCAGCCCCTTACGCCCAAAACTGTTGCGTGTCCGACCCCGCTCTGTTAGCCTTTTCGTGGACTTCCGTATCGTGTAGCGCCGGCATCTTGCCGGCTGTCGTGAGGGCGTCTCGCCCTTGCAGCGTGGATCTCTCCAGGTTCCGCCCGATGTAAAGTCCCACGTTTCGCAGCGCCACGTGCTCACGCGAAGCGCAAGCTTCGCAATCAGCGCGTGCTCATAAGGAGAATTACAAACTTGCCACCCAAGAATCGTTACCTGTTTACCTCGGAATCGGTCACCGAAGGCCATCCCGATAAGATCGCCGACCAGATTTCCGACGCTATCCTCGACGCCTGCCTGAGCGAAGACTCTACCAGCCGTGTCGCCTGCGAAACTCTGACCGCCACCGGCCTCGTCGTCATCGCCGGAGAAATCACCACCAAGGCCTACGTCGATTTCCAGACCGTGGTCCGCGGCACCGTCGGCGCCATCGGTTACGACAACGCTGTCTACGGCTTCGACTGCAACACCTGCGCCGTGATCTCCAGCATCAACAAGCAGTCCGGAGACATCGCAATGGGCGTCGACACCGGCGGCGCTGGCGACCAAGGCATGATGTTCGGCTACGCCGTCAACGAGAATGAGGAACTCATGCCGACTCCCATCTCTTTGGCCCACAAGCTGACCCAGCGCCTCTCGCAGGTTCGCAAAAACGGAACGCTGCCCTTCCTTCGCCCCGACGGCAAGTCTCAAGTCACAGTCGAATACGATGCCAACGGAAAAGTTCTCCGCGTCGACGCCGTCGTCATCTCCACGCAGCACGCCGAGACCGTGACCAACGACGAACTGCGTGCCGGCATTCTGAAGCATGTGATTCAAACCGTCATCCCTGCGCATCTACTCGACGAAGACACCAAGTACCACATCAATCCCACGGGACGCTTCGTCATCGGCGGCCCCATGGGCGACACCGGCCTCACTGGCCGCAAAATCATCGTCGACACCTACGGCGGCATGGGACGTCACGGTGGCGGCGCCTTCAGCGGCAAAGATCCGACCAAGGTCGATCGCTCCGCAGCCTACATGGCGCGCCACATCGCGAAGAACGTTGTCGCCGGCGGACTCGCCGAGCGCTGCGAAGTCCAGCTCGCCTATGCCATCGGCGTTGCCGATCCGGTTAGCGTGCTGGTTGAAACCTTCGGCACCGAGAAAGTCGATCCGGCCATCATCCCGGACTTGATCCGCTCGCACTTCAAGCTCACGCCGCGCGGCATCATCGACTCGCTCAACCTGCGTCGTCCCATTTACAAAAAGACCGCCGCCTACGGCCACTTCGGCCGCAGCGATCCGGACTTCACCTGGGAACTGACCGACAAAGCCGCCAAACTGGCCAGCGATGCCGGCCTGCGGGAACCAGTAGCGGTCCGCAAATAAGTTCATCAACCACCAAGGACACGAAGGAACACAAAGGGAATTCCTTAGTGAACCTTCGTGACCTTCGTGGTTAAAGCTTTTGCCGGCACTGAGGTGCCATTCCGGGTCCAGTCCTAAAGGCGCATGATCAGATTGGAAATTCGGCACGTTATCCAGTTCCCGAAACTCCGGTATTCTGCGAAAATAGCAAGTGGATTTTTTTCATTTCCAGGTAATCAAAATCTAATTTTTCTGCCGCTTCCAGCGCGCCACACAGCATAAAGAAGGGGAAAGCATGTCAACCGCAGCCGTGAATTGTGATATCAAGAACGTCGAACTGGCCGATTTAGGGAAGAAGCGCATCGAGTGGGCCAACCAGTCGATGAAAGTCTTGCAGATCATCCGCAAGGAATTCATCAAGAACCAGCCCCTGACCGGCATCCGCGTCTCCGCCTGCCTCCACGTCACCGCCGAGACCGCGAACCTGGCCATTTGCCTGCGCGACGGCGGCGCCGAAGTCGTCCTCTGCGCCTCGAATCCTCTTTCCACACAGGATGACGTAGCCGCCAGCCTGGTCCGCGACCACAACATTCCCGTCTTCGCTATTAAGGGCGAGGACAACGATACTTACTACAACCACATCCTCGCCGCCATCGATCACAAGCCCCACATTACGATGGACGACGGCGCCGACCTGGTCACGATCCTTCACACCAAGCGCACCGACGCGCTTGAAGGCGTCATCGGAGGCACCGAAGAGACCACCACCGGCGTTATCCGCCTGCGCGCCATGTCCAAGGAAGGCGTGCTCAAGTTCCCCATCGTCGCCGTCAACGACGCCGACACCAAGCACCTGTTCGACAATCGCTACGGCACCGGACAATCCACCATCGACGGGATCATCCGCGCCACCAATTTCCTGCTCGCCGGATCGAAGTTCGTCGTCGCCGGCTACGGATGGTGCGGCCGCGGCCTTGCCTCCCGCGCCCGCGGCTGCGGCGCTGAAGTCATCATCACCGAAGTCGATCCCACCAAGGCCCTCGAGGCCGTGATGGACGGCTTCCGCGTCATGAGCATGGCCGAAGCCGCCAAGCTTGGCGACGTCTTCTGCACCGTCACCGGCAACAAGAGCGTCCTTACCAAGGAACATTTCGCGCTGATGAAAGATGGAGCCATCATCTCCAACTCCGGCCACTTCAATGTCGAGATCGACATCCCGGCCCTTGAAAACATGAGCTCCAGCAAGCGCACCACTCGCACCTTCGTCGACGAGTACTCGCTCAAAGACGGACGCAAGATCAACCTCCTCGGCGAAGGACGCCTCATCAACCTGGCCGCCGCCGAAGGCCACCCCGCCAGCGTCATGGACATGAGCTTCGCCGACCAGGCCCTTTCGGTCGAGTACATGGTGAAGAACTCCAAGAAACTGGAGAAGACGGTCTACAAAGTTCCCGACGAACTCGACAAGCGCGTCGCCAAGCTGAAGCTCGAGTCCATGGGCATTAAGATCGACCGCCTCACCCCCGAGCAGGAAGAATACCTGGCCGGCTGGAGCGAAGGCACGTAGGATCAGGCGTCAGACCTCGGAGGTGAGACCTCAGCAAGAATCACGTAGGGGCGGACCCATTGGTGCGCCCGGCGGCCCGGAATTTTCGGGCCGCTTTGATTCTTGGTGCCGCGGAAGAAAAGGGGGAACCTTCCGGCTGTGCCCATTCTTC
>DASYYT010000046.1:0-24587 GCA_035949755.1 Candidatus Sulfotelmatobacter sp. | reverse complement strand
ACCAGCGTATCCGCACTCGTGGACTTCGCGATACGCCCCCGCGTGGACGGGTCCGACACGGAATTGGCATAGATTTTCAGATCATGAAACGCCTGCAAAACACGATCCGTGGGAACGCTGCGCAGATGCGCCGATTCCCCTACGTCGGCGCTGAGCATCTCCGCGAGGCCGGAGCCGAGCCACTCTAACGAAGCATCCCCTGATGCGTTCTGGAAGGGCATTACGGCCAATGAAAGGACCGGAGCAATTTCAGCTGGCTTGGCGGGTGGCGAAAAAAGCCGGCCGCGAAACACATACGCTGCGATCGCCAATACCAGCAGCGTGACCGTGGTGCTCAGCATCGGCCAGGGGATTGTCTGGGCCCAAGGTTTCACGTCGGTGTGAAAACCCAGCGTGGCGCCAGCCACCTTACCCTGCCACGCCTCGAGATCCCGCAACATCTCCGTGGCCGTCTGATAACGCATTGCCGGGTCCGACTCCAGGCATTTGCTGACTACCGCGCTCAAGCGGCCTGGAATCGTCTGGTCCAGGTCCGACACTGGAACAGCGCGCTCCTGTGTGCGTTTGACCAGGCTTGCGAGCGCGCTCTCAGCCTGGAAGGGCATTTTGCCGGTCAGTAGCTCATAGAGAATCAGGCCCACAGAGAAAAGGTCGGAGCGCTGGTCCAACTGCTTTCCCAGCGCCTGTTCGGGAGACATGTACTCCAGAGTCCCTACCAGGGCGCCGGTCTGGGTCATTCCGTCGCCTGCCATCGTGCGCGCCAGGCCAAAATCCATGACCAGAATCCGCCCACCGTTTTCCTGCATGATATTTTGCGGTTTCAGGTCGCGGTGAATCACGCCCACACTGTGGGCAGCGCCGAGGGCTTCGCACACCTGGCGTACGATCTCCACTGACTCCTGGGCAGAAAGCTTTTCTCTCTCGTGGAGGATGGACCGCAGGTCGCGCCCCTCGACGAACTCCATGGTGATGAATTTCACTCCGTCGGCTTCGCCCAGATCGTAAATACGGATCACATTCTTATGGGTTACCTGTCGGGAGAGCAGGAGTTCTTGTTTGAAGCGCGCGAGCATCGAAGAGCCGGCGGCAAGTACCGGACGGATCGTCTTCAGCGCGACGGGGCGGTCAAGCTCGCGGTCTCGGGCTTTGTACACCGCTCCCATTCCGCCTTCGCCCAGAAGCCTCAGAATCTCGTAGCGACCGCCCAGTACCGCACCGATTGCGAGGGGAGCGGTGCTGGCCTGCGGGTGTGCAGGTCTGCGATCCGGCGATGGAGGAGAAATGAGTTCCGACGGCATCTCTTCCATGATGGTCGCCTCGGGATCGAGAACGGCCGCTGGTCGATCGGCAAATTCGGCGGGGACATCGCGAGACGCCTTCGGGAACTCAATTACGGTCGGGCTGTCGGAACCGGGTGGAGAGTTCGAACCGGAACTGTCTTCTTTGACGGAAAAGTCAACACTCTCGCGTCTCAAGCTCGTGCCATCAGCCGAATTCGACCTTGGCTTGCGCTCTTGCATTTGACACGTTTGTTTCAGGGAACAGTGAGGAGGGACGCAGTGTTCCCCCGAAAACCCGGGAGAAAGTATATACCTCAGCCACGCGCGATGCAGCGGTTCATAAATCCACGCGCAGCCGGAGAGCGACAAGCTCGTCAGCAGAAAGCCGCGTCTCGATCTCCTTCGCACGACGCTCGATGATCGGTGTGGACAGCAGCAATCGAGCCACCTCAGTTACACCAGCGTACAGAAGCATGACGCCCGCCTCGACCGGCTCCTGAGAATGCCGGAATCGGCACTCGTAGCTCTGACTATGCAGGAGGAGAATATGACGTGGAGCTGCTTGCGATTCGTGCTGGCTACATTTGCCTGAGCTTGATGGGCAAATATTGAGCTCTGCTTTTTTCTGAAAGGTAATTGGCTGAATATCTTTGGCATTAAGCTCAACAAATCAGTTTACGATGGGCCTTCGTGCGGATCGCACAAGCATCAGTCCACCCTTGCCAACTCCACACGGCGATTCCGGGCGCGTCCCTCCATCGTGTCGTTCGTTTCTATGGGACGAGAACGCCCGAAGCCATCAGTCACGAGATGATCTGCGGGTACGCCATACTTCGTGACCAGTTTTGTCTTCACCGCGGCGGCCCGTCGTTTCGATAAATCGAGATTGAATGCGTCTCCTCCGATATTGTCGGTGTGGCCCTCGACGCTGAGCTTCCAGTCCGGATGGTTCTGCATAACCTGAGCGATCTCTTTGAGCACTTTGTCCGATTGGGGACGCAAAACGTCGCTGCGGAAATCGAAATAGATGTCATACACTTTGGCGCGGCGGTTGTTGGCCAATTCTTCCTCAAGGCCGGTCCTTTTAGGGAAATCCCAGCGGATTTTGATGACCTGCCCGCGGCCGCCGGAACCGCCGACCACGGCCAGCAGCAAGGGATTGTCGAGGTCATCCAGCACGTACAGGTCGGCTTGCTTGTCGCTGTCTGGGGGGGTACAAACGACGTGCATCACGGGCAACTCTGTGGGTTGCTCGTTGACGAGGACCGGAAAAGCCAAATCACTGCCCTTCCGGCGCAGGGTGCAGTTGATCGCGGGCGTTTCAACAGGGGCGGCATCAGGCCCCATGGTGGGCGCTAAATTCATTATCTTTTGCAACAGATCGCCAGCGGCCTTGTCCTGGGAGGCCTGATCTGGCGCCGTCATCGCATGCTTGAAGGATGAGAAAATCGCATTCAGCGGATCCTGATGAAACTTGAATTCTGTCTGTCCGGTGGCTCGTAACTCCTGGAGTGTCTTTTTGGAAAAACCCATGGCGGTTGTGCCCGCATGTCGCTCCTCGTAACCCGCCGTTTCGTGGGAGTCCTTCTCGCTAACTTTCGCGCGGCAGAAGTAGCCGTCCATTTCGGCAGAGCCCTCAAGATCTTTCATGTAGATCGTGCGCCCGCACTTGATTCTGTTGAGGTCGTCCTTCGTCTGATCGTTCTGGCCGTCTAAGAAGCGCATGAATCCCTGCCCCTTGGGAAACTGCTCCGATGCCATGACATGGAGCTCTTGGTGGTTGACCTTATCGATCACAAACACGGACTCGTAGTCGCCAAGGAGTTGGTCGCTCCCTGCTTCATCAAGTTCGAGCGAGGTGCGAAGAGGAATTTCATCGGCTGCAGCTGAAACGGAATCGGGCGACATTGGTTTCCAGTCCGGCAGCGGCTCTGGCTTGGAGGGAGTTTCGCCCTTTGCAGCAGCAATGATTCCGGCTACATCATCGTGCTTGAAAGCTTCCTTTACACCAGCAACCCGCTTCTTGGCCACGTAGCCAACGTAGACAGCGCCGGCAGTCATGGCCAGCACACCAACACCGAAAACACACAGGGCAACGATCACAAGCTTGAACGCAAAGCTCATAGGTTTCTTCTGGGTCGGCTGCGAGGGGGCAGAACCCAGCTGAGTCGGAGGCGCCGGGGTTGTGGAAGGTGGGACGTTTGGTGCAGATACAGGGTCCGGCGTTGGGGCTGACGATCCCAATCGTGCGCCACAGGCATTGCAGAAGTTCGTGCCCGTATTAGGAGCGCCACAGGAGGTGCAGAAGCGCAGGCTGGCCTGAGCGGGCGTCGATTCACTCCGGCGCGCGCCGCAGGAAGTGCAGAACGTCTGGCCGTCAGGGAGCGAAGCTCCACATTGTGAGCAAGGGATTGCCATATTTATTGCCTCGTAATTCCTTCGTAATGCACCTTGCGCACCGAGCCGTCCTTGTTGTCTTCTTCGTAGTCGATCTGGTATTGCACGATGCAGCCAGGCTGTTTCGCCATCCAGGCGGTGCCGGTGATGTTGTAGTCCTTCAACCCGCCAGCCATGAGAAGAGCTACCTTGTCCATCTGGCCCTGTTGCGTGGTGTCGATGGTGTACTTATCCGTTTCGAAGCCATTGATGGTTTCGCTTCCGACTTTCGTCACATTTGGCTTGCTGATGAACAGCCCCCAGGGCGTGCCGCCTTGCACAACGACGGTCGTTCCCATGGCCCATTCGTGGGCGTGGGTGCGGGTGTAATGACTGGTCTCGACGATATCCGCGACGCCGTCGGCAACGGTTAAGGTCTGCGCCGGAATGTGCATGTCTCCCTGGTCCATCGCTCCATGCGTGCTGGGGCTGTCAAATTGCGTTGCCGGGCGGCGCTGATGAAACGTGACGTCTAGTTTGTCGCTCGAGAGATCGGTCTCAAAATCTTTCAACGAACCGTCGGATTCGTTCTGCTTATTCGAGAAGTGAACTGGTTGGGATACCGGAGGCCCCTGCGAGATGGTCTGGATACAGTAGGTCCCTCCGTCGAAATGATTCGCGTTTGAAGTTGCCGGCTTAGCATCGGTGCGCTCCACAACCTTGGTTTTTTGCTTGCTGCATGCGATCGTGGCGAGGGAAACCAGGAACAATCCGAAAAAGATCGATTGCCTTCGCAGAATTGTCGTCTTAGTGTTCATGACTTGCTCTCCTTTCGAAGTTCGTTCGATGGTTCGTGTAACCTGTTCCTCATTATTCGCAACAACGATCAGGACTTCTTCGGGCCAACGTACTCCTGTGGCGGCGGAGGAGGCTGGTTCGTGGGGGTCTCTGGCGTTCCATTCGTTGTCGCTTGATCTGCTCTAATCTGCGCCGCAGCAGTGGCTTCTTTCTGCGCTTCGGCCGACGCTTCGTTCGCAAACTGCTGCGCCTCTGCGGCGTCCTGTGCCGCCTGATTGGCAAACTGCTGTAACTCGGCGGCCTGCTGTGTCTCTTCATTCGCTGCCTGGCGTAGGCGGGCCACATCCGATGGGTCCTGTGCCTGATTCGCTAATTGGTTCAAGTCGTTGGCCTCCTGCTGGTCGTCCGAAGCCTGCTGTTGGAAGTCATTGGCGGCCGTCTGGTCCTGCGAAGCCTGCTGTTGGAAGTCATTGGCAGCTATCTGATTTCGGTCTGCGTCCTGCGATAGATCGTTGGCGAGTTGCTGTTGATCGTCGGTTGACCCGCTGTCATCTGGGCTCGAAGCTGGAGACGAGTTGCTGAGATCACCACTCGACTCACTCCCCGGGCCTGAAGCATTGCCAGAACCTTGGTCCGAGCTCGATCCCGGGTCTGGACTGCCGCTATCGCCCGGGCTGGAAGCTGAGCCGGGGCCAGCATTACCCGAGCCCTGGTCGGAGCTCGATCCCGGGTCTGGACTGCCGCTATCGCCTGGGCTGGAAGCTGAGCCGGGGCCAGCATTGCCTTGGTCGGAGCTTGAGCCCGGGGCTGAACTACCGCTATCACCCGGGCTGGAAGCTGAGCCTGGGCTGCCATCATTACCCGAACCCTGGTCTGGGCTTGAGCCAGAACCTGAGCTGCCACCGCCGCCTCCGCCGCTGGGCCCGCCATCGCTTGATGGAGCCGGATCATCTCCGCCTCCCTCTGCGCCACCCTCCGGTTCGCCCCCCTCGCCGCCAGGTCCGCCCTCTCCTGATCCCCCGATTCCGCCTCCTCCTCCCAGACCAAATCCTCCTCCGAGTGCGCCGAACGGTCCGCCAGCGCCACCGTTATCCGCGCCAAAACAGCAGGATGGGTCCATGCAAACTGCAAAAGCATGAAGTGGCAAAAAAAGGAAGACAACCAGCAGAAGGACCTGGACCGCGACGCGAATCGCCGGCGTTGCCAGAGGAACCGAGACACGCTGGATCGTAGCGACAGACCCTTCAGGTGCGTAAGGAATCACGAAAAGATTGATCAGAAGGCTGGCAGCGGCACAGGCGAGTAAAGTTCCGAACTGGCCCGGCCTGGAGTTTTGTGAGATCGCCCATCCTGGAACCTGGAGCAATCCACGAGTGGAAAAATATGATGCCGCCACCACCAGGGCGAGACGGAAGATTAGCGGGACCGCGGTGATCCTCCGCGTCCACCTCGCCCAAGAAGCAAGCTTGGGCAAAATACAATTCCGTAAGAGGAAGAGACTCATCAGACCAGCGCAGACGAGGGCGGCAACCGGCCATGTAGTCATCATTCCTACGAGTAGAAATGCTGACCAAGCGGCTGTGAGCATGGCTCTGAACCAAGGAGGCAGATGACGAGGCCAAGCCGCTCTCCGGTCGGCGAGCGCGGCTTCTTTGAACATTCTCCTGGTGCGCTCCTGCAGTTGCTTGTCGTTCTGTGTGCGCCAAACGAGAACGTTGCGGGTAACAATTCCGATGCCAGCGGTGATTGGCAACCACGGGTTGAGCACATCGCGAAAATACTTCACCGAGATGGGAGGACCCTGGCCAGCCCACGACCAAACCATGCGGAACACAAGCGGCGCCACGAGCGTCCAGCCGTAGACCAATGTCATCGTGACGGCAGCGAGTGCGGCCGTGCGGAAAATGATGAAAAGCGGTCGATCGCCCGCGAGCCTGTGACTGAATGGATTGAGCAGTGCGCTGCCTGCGATCGGGGGAGCCGCCGCGACCGCGAAAAACAAGAGGTAGCACAATAATTGCGGAACGCGCAGGCAAAGGAATCCGGAGATTGGGTTCCAGCTCGAAATTGTCAGGAACGGACCAGCGATCAGGTAGTCTCCGAGAGCGTATCCTGAAATCACCATCAACCCAAGATGAGCACTCGTTGAACCGAGCAGCACCGCAACAAACAGCAGAGGAACAAACTGCGCAAAAATCACAGCCGCAAAAGAGAGACTCACTTTATCGTTGCCGATTGTGAGCAGGCTCCAATGCGTAGCTCCTTCCACGAAACCCAATAGCAAGGCCGTCCAGGGCAGAAGCAACGCAACACGGGGCCATGCGGTGAGATATATTCCGTCTGACCAGACCGCCCACAGCGCCTGGGAATAGACGCGAAGACGTCCCGGTATTTTGACCCACCAGTTTTCGATCGCGGCGGGAGAAGAGAAACGAGAATAGAGCGGCACATTGCCTGGAGCCCAGCTTGCTGCTTCGACATGTACCGTGCCGGCCATATGCGCAACTCTCGGAAGCAATCTCCCGCCTTATTTCGAAGTGCCGTTCCAATCCTTCGCCATGGTCCCAGACGTTGAGCGACCCGTGATTCCGTAGAGAGAACGCCGGCCTCGGACTGACACGAGTGCCGGTCGGGATCAGACAGCATGCCAGAGTTCCGGCATCGTGTCCGCCCGTGGGTGTCGCAGTCAGGACCCTGTTTGTGCGGGTTGTGGAGCTTCTGCCGATTGGCAGCCCCACACTCCCGCTAACGCCAATGCCAATGCAGCATGACAGGGGTGGACGAACCGCTCGGTGCTCATTCTTATTTTCAAGCGCGGCCTCCTACTCTACATTTCCGCAAATGGGAGCAATCCAATGGGCTGTAAAGTCTCCACTGAGATTCATGGTCTTGTTGTTACCGGTATCTTCCATGCGGATGGTTCCCTTGACGCTCTCCGGAGTCAATGCCCGGATGTCGTAGGAAGTATTCTCCTGTTTCCCATTCAAGGAGCACTGCTCACGGACATAGATTTCGCTGCTTGAGGAAGTCACAACCGTGCGGGTGCAGTTTGGCGACTTCTCAATGAAAGGGTCTTCCTTCAGGCTCTTCTCGGTCAGGCATCTCTTGCGCGTTTCCGTTTGCGCTCCTTTGGATTGCTGTGCCTTCCACATCTGCTCCAGGCTCGCGCGTTGCTCCGGGGTCAGTTTTTTCAACTCATCAGAGTCGAGAGGCAAGTCTCCCTTGGCCGAGCTGCTGTACGTCACTTCCCAGAGACCGATCTTGACGTTCATAGGTGTGACTTTGTCCGCACCGTAGACCGCGGCGGATAATAAAACGGTCAGTCCAACAAATTTGGCTGCTCGCACTTGGATTCTCCTTTGAAATGAGGTTTGAGATTTAATGTGTGTCTCACCGGCTGAAAGGGACGTAAGGTTACGCCATCCCTACTTGCTTTGCTGCCAGATTTCCAATGAACGGAATCCGGTATTCGCGCTGGTTGTATGCCTGATACATCACGAACAGCCACATGCCGAAGATGGCCAACGCGATCACCAAGTCGATGGGAAGAGTGACCAAGCCGAGCCAGGGGCTTATGTGCGCGAAAATGCCGCCAACAATGGTCCAAGCGATCCAAAACACGATATAGCCCACGTTGAGAAAGATCGATTGCATGGCGTGAAAGCGGACAAAGCGATCGCTCTTATACGGCTCAATGACCAGAAACAAAATCCCGGTGATGAAGCCGAGCAAGTACGAGAGGGCGGCTGCAAGGTTGAAAGTCAGTCCGGATGAGCTGGGGACAGCCGCGCCTGCTGCACCCGCGGTTTGGGCAGCCGGAATGGGCTGCGCAGCTGGAACGATCGCCGGTCCCGCTGCGGCGATAGCCTTGCCACAGCTGCCGCAGAAACCGGTTGTTTGAGTTATCGCCGCACCACAATTTGCACAGAATGCCATGTGAGTTCTCCTTTCGAGTTAGTTCTTGCCAACCCTGTTGCAAGATGCCAGGCTGTCGGCCTTAGCCCTGGGGAGGCGCCCCGCAAATCGTGGCGTCGGGTTGCCGCCGAATAAGATCCTTGGTGAAAATGTCTTTGGCTGGCCAATTCGAATTGCTGCCCAGCCATTGGGCATCTACGCCAACCTGAGCCCTTGCGTTCAGGGTGAATTGTTGGCAGGGCACCAGGCTTTGCATGCCGGAGTGTGCAGCTGTCGTGGAAAGAACCACCTGAAAATATGCCGCGCCCTCAATGGCAAGCGGATTGCCGACTTTCTTATTGAGCCACTGGCCGGCGATCGTGTTTTTGAGCAGGACGTCCGTCAACGACTCGGCTGCGGAACTGGATATCGGAATCTCCGCCATTTCAAAGAGTTCCTCGGTTCCCATGCGCAACTCAATCCGAGGGGCAGCAACCGCGACGACAAGACCGAATGCGGAAAAGGGCGAAAAAGCAAAAGTCTCGTCGATGCCACCGTCACCCTGGGCCTCTCCGTCTTGCTCCATATCCTGATTCTCAATCTTTATTCCTTCATCTCCGGAGTAAGTCACGTGGAAGCCGCCCTTGGCCACTTCTTCCTTGGTGGTGAATGCAGGATGAAAAAGCATTGCCTCGCTGATCTGCAGCGACATGGGCAGTTCGGTAAATTCCGCGAGAGGGATCGACAATTTTCCCGGCAGCTTGAAGCGCACCTCATCCATTGGAGTTTTATTTTCCGAAGTTTTGATCGTCCACTTGAAATCCACATCGCCATGCATCCCGCCGTTTTTGAAGGTCTGCAGCAACTGACCCTCCGACGTAAGGACAAGTGAACTCTCTTGAGTGAAGGGGCTTACGTGCCCCTTGATATCGAGGTCGACATTCAGTCCATTGGCTTCGCGTTCAAGGTGTGTGTCCAGATTCAGGCTGTTGTCGGCATTGGCGCTGTAGTGGTAATGACACTTCCATTTGGCAAAATCGCTATCGCTGTATTCGGCCTCGCCTTCCACATTGTTGCGGTTGAAATCCGCATACGCTGTGGGCTGGATCCAATCCCACCAGCGGGAAGGAGACAGGACCTGCGCCAATCTGTCTGGTTTTGGCCGCAACGGAGCGCGATCTTCGGTCAACTGATTAAAAAGGTTTCCGAAATCGACGGGAGCGCTGAATTTGATATTCGCGCTCTTCAGTGCTTCGCGCAGGGAAGGTGTTTCGGTTCCGACGACCAGGTTCTTGGTTTTTGGATCAATTGCCAGGGCGTCGACCTTGCGCAAATCCAGACCTTCAAACAACACATATTTCCCCGGTATCAGCTTCGCGCGTAGCTCGGGCGAATCCTCGAATAAGAAAATACTGTGATCTTCAGTCACTCCACGCAGCGCACGGCTGACCGTCGCCATGTCGACGATCGTGGTCTTATCGGAGTACTCGACATGAAACGTTGATCCTGGCTGGTCCAGCACATGAAGCCCCCAGGTTTTTCGCATTCCGCCGCGTGCCGGGGTCTGGGCCGCATGGGAGCTAGAGTTGGCCGACATTGCGGAGGATCCGGTGCCGCTTTTCTTGCTGCATCCCGTGCCTGAAATCAGGAAGGCCCCGAGCAGCAGCAGGGTGCTCGTCGTCAGCCCTGCGGCGGTTCCCTTGAAAATCAATGCCGTCCTCGTGCTCATTTGTCCTCCCTTTCACTCTGCATCGGCCGAGCCCTGGAACAGCCACACGGCATTGAACACCAGTCCGTCACCCAGCCCGCGTCGGAGTTGGATTGTGCGTCCTCTTTCCAAATCGCTGTTGTCGTAGCACCCCTCCTTCGCCGATCGTTGCAGGCTCAAACTTGTGGACTGCACCGCAAGAGAGGATCCACCGAAGGGCTCACTGCAAGCTGCAATTGCGGTTGTCCCCCCACTGAAGCTGGTTTCAGCTGGATCCCCTCCCCCGAATGCAGCTTAAATACCGCGGAGATCATTCCGGGTCAAAGGAACTAGGGCTGATTTGGAGATGAACTGCTAAGTCACTGTGTAGACAGGGAATTAGAGACGCGCCTGAACTGCATGAAGAAGGGCGGGCCAGGGACGGTCTGCGAGCAGGAATATCGAAATTGGAACTCTGGCAACGTAGCATCCCCAGTCACCGTGTTCATTGCGGTAGAAACCGTCGTATACGAGCTTCGCTAACCGTGAGCGGAGGGCTTGGGCGATCACTTGTAGTATGGAAACAACCCTCGCATGAGGTCATGAGTCTGGAATTCGCGACGGGCCATTTGATCTTTCGGCTTTTGCAGAGGCCGCTTCAGGGATTATGGCCGGCTGGATGACGAGAGTTGCACCTCAACCCGTTCGCGATCGTTCGGGTCGGCCGCGAACATGGTGGCAGGCGCGAGCCCGAAGATTCCGGCAAGGATGTTTCGAGGAAAGCTCAGGCGGGCGGTGTTGTAGTTCATGACTTCGTCGTTGTAGTGCTGGCGAGCGAAAGCTATACGGTTTTCGGTGGAAGTGAGTTGCTCCTGCAGCAGCTGCATATTTTCTGCGGCCCGCAAATTCGGATAGTTCTCAACCTGCACAAAGAAGCGTGACAGTGCGCCCGTGAGCGAAGCCTCCGCCAGCGCACGCTGCGGAATGTTGGCTGTCGGGACGACCGCCTGCGATCGCGCCTGCGTGACCTCATCCAATACGGATCGCTCGTGCTGCATGTATCCCTTCGCTGTTTCCACGAGGTTCGGCACAAGGTCGTGACGGCGCGCTAACTGGACGTCAATATCGGACCAGCCGTTGCGGACGCGGTTTCGCATCCGGACCAATCCATTGAAAGCGACGATCATCCAGACCAGGAAAAGTACAAAGGCAAGTATGAATGCGATAACGACGATTGGGATGTCCATAAACTTGAGCCGTTGACGATGTGAGCGCTAATGATGTGCCAGTAACGAAAAAATGCCATGCATGGCGCCAAGCCAGAGCGCGAGCAGCAACAAGCTCAGCATGCTCATTGCCGCAATAAGCATGAGAATAACCGCCACCACCAAAGTGATAAGCGGTGCCAGGAACACGGAAACGATAATCCTAATCGTGCGGGAGCTTCCGGATGCATCAGGCAGCGAGATGCGGGCGCCCATCCGCTCGAGACGAACAAGCCTACGCTTGAGAGGAGGATGAAACGAAACAAACCCGTCTGCTTGCAGGCCGTTCTGTTTCTCCTCCTGCGGCTGGGACTGTCGGCCCGCATATTCCTGGGCAATGAGCGGCTGGAGCCGTGCAATCGCAGCGGCATCGCCATTTCGCGCTGCGACGACATCTGCCGGATCCGGCATTTTGAACGGCAGCGTCCCCCCTTCTGCTGCGGCCATGGCCTGGCCGAATGCGTAAAGCCGGGCAATTGCCCCGGGATCGCCCTGCATGGCGGCATATCGCACGCTGCCGATCTCGGTCTTGAGATCTCCGGCCTTCCAGTGGCCTGCGACGGTGGCAGTACTCCCGGCGCTACTGGCCCATGCTGTCGCGAACCTCTGCATTGCCTCGGGACTGGGATCGGTTTCCTGCATTCGGTCGCTCCGGCCTGGACTGACGATGAACAGATGGGAAGCCCAGCCACCCCCCGGCACCGAACTGTTCTGCTGGTTTAGTTTTCTTAGTGCGCTGGCCAGACCATCGGCATCGCGGGTCAGTTGGACGGCGCCCGCATCAGCCAGGTATTGCCGCGTGCGCCACAGGAGCGCGACTGCCGGCTCGAGCGCGGCGGTCGAAAAGAACCACAGGATTAATCGAATCGCAAGATTCGTAATGAGTATCGGGAGGAAAACAAAATTCAGAACCTTCCGTATGATCGATGGCTTGCTTGAACCGGATTGGAAGAAATGGTCGATGTCATCCGACGCGAGCCCAACGTTTCCCGCCAGCAACCCAGCCACGATTTCGGCCTCGCGGGCGCGGCTATCTTTGCTTCGTAGGAATGCATATCTGAGAATGTGCCAGATCGTCGATCGTGCCTTCGGCCCGAACGGTGAGTTGATAAGGGTCTCAATCAATCCGTAGGCCTCGAAGATGCTGGTGACAGTGAATGCGATCCGCAGGTCGCCATTTCCGACCGAAGCGATCAGATGAGCAAGGACGCCTTCCAGTTCCTCGCGACTCAGCACATCGAGCAAGCGGCGGGAGATTACGATCTGCGCGTCATCGATGCCCGTTCCGATCGCCGCGGCATTGGCTCCCGCGCCGTCAACAAGACGCACTTGAGGCGCGGGCACACCCGCCGCGATGGCCATTTCCTGGATTACGTCCGCAAGCTGAAGCTCCTTCAGGTCGCTTTGGCTGGGTTGACGCGCGGAGAGGTTGAGCAACGCACCGCCAACTCCTCCGCGCCGGAACAGAGTAAGGACGGTCAGCCATAGAAGTATGGAAAGCAGAATACCGGGCAGAAATAGCACCAGGCTGCCAAGGATCGCGCTCTGCGGGTCAATCGGCTTGTGATTGAAGATGAAATTTCCGACGCGCTGCGCCAGACGAGCGAGATTCTCTACTTGCAGCCAGAATTCGCGTGGTAACGGCGAATAATAGTTGTAAATCTCCGCGCCAATCAGCAGGACCGCATAGATCAGCGGGCTCAAGAGCAATGTCAGCGGAATGCCCATCGACAGCGCAGCGATGAAGCAGAAGAATGACATGCGCCAGGTGGCGCGCCGATTCCGCCGTTGCGCGTCGAAGAAGCTCTCTCGATCTCTCGGGCCAAAACGCCCAACGTTCGTTGCCGTCTGGCTGCTCATGTTGATCCTGGGTAGCACACACTCTCAACCGGCATTTTTGGAGCAAGCGATGGTGAAATCTGATTCGCTTTTCCCGCCCAGATCGGGGAAGAGGTCTGCCACACAAGGAGCAGTTCTGGCACGATGCAAGGCATTGCGGTCAGCGCCGCGGCTGTGAACAAGCGGCTTCCCATTCTGAATAGGTACCCTCGCGCAATGTGAGCTGTATGTCCTCTGCTTGCGAGGGCAGGGCGTATTTGCCCTGCGGTATTAAGGTTCCGTTGGGCAGGAATGACTGGGAGAGAGTTTTTTTATCATCGCCGACGATTTGTCCCGGGCCCCAACGTCCCTGTATTGAAAAGTTCGGGCGTTCCTGCTGGCCAATGGGCATGGCTGCCCGCCAGTTATACATGCTGAGTCCGATGGGCTCCCCAAGCGTATTGAGATAAATATGGGGGCGCATGCTGCCGCTTAATTTGAGGTAGAAGTGTTCGCCTTTGGGCGTGCAGAGATACGCTTTGCCTTGGACGAACGTGTGGGGGATTATGGTTTCGAGTTGGCGCGTCGATGGCCAGACTTCAACGTATAAGAAATAATCCCCGGCGGTGCTCGAATGCATCTTGCCCCAACCTCTCCAGTAGGGGAAGGGATGAAAGTTGCCGCCGAGGAGGAATCCCCACGGAAACAAGACGACGTAGAGAGCACCGACGCCAATTAGGAGTATGAAGACGAGAAGCCACTGCTTCACGCCACTCGATTTTCGGCGCGGAGGTTCCTGGACTCGCCGCGCAAGATAATTTCTGATCAGCTCGGCCTGTTTCTCCGGCAAGTTGTACGGAATGTCTGATCTTGTGGCCACGAATGCCTTCCTGTTAGTTCCTCTGGAGAATGATGCACAGCGACTTGATTATTTGGCGCTGTCTTCGCACATCGAGCTCAGCCATTTGCCCACGTAACTCCCGTCGAGCGTCATCTTGTTTCCGCCCTCCATGGTTGCTGTGCCGTGCAGAGTGGCGTGAACGTTTTCGGAATCAATTGCATGGATCTGGACATCCATGTTTAGATCCGAACTCCCTCTAGTAGACCCGTTCCGGCAGGATGTCCCCTGAGCATCGAGCTCGCTGCTGGTGGACTTCACTACTTTCCAGCGGCAGTCGTTGTCTCCTGACCACGGTTTGTTCAGATCTTTCTGCTTGACACAAAGCTTGAGAGTTTTTGCTGTCGGGAGACCCATCGCAGACTTTTGCTGCTCCGTCAGCTGGTCCATCATGGCCTGGTACTGCGGAGGCAGACCGCTGTACTTTACGAGGTACTCAACCTGCCATGAGCCGGTTTTTACGTTCAGCGGCTGCTGCTCGTCAGCCGCGAAGAGCATTACAACAGAAACCGCCAAACAACTCGCAGCAAAAATCACCTTTCGCATTTCATCCTCCTAAAGATCTTTTCGTTACTGGTGTTCAAGATGCTGTGCCACAGAAAGCGCCAGATCCTCTTCCTGTTTTTCATTTTTCGGATCAACGTGAATGTAATAACGGACTTTGCCTTTCAGCACGTGGATTGCGCCGCCGCTGTCGATGTAGGCTGAATCACCGATGCCCGATGGACTTGATTTCGCCGGATACCACATCCTTAATTTGTCGAAGGTTTGCTTCGCGTCGGATGGCGATGCGTCTACGTAAATAATGAGGTTGACGGTTACATGCCTGCCGCTTTGCGAACTGTAGGTGCAGTTTGAGCCCGGCGGCTGGTTAGCAAAGGCGGGAAACGCCGATACGACGCTGGGATCTCCGAATGGTTGTCCTATTACTTTCTGAACCTGCGCCGGAGCGAGCATCGAACATCCCGGGCCCTCCGGTGCGGCGTAGGCAATCCGCGCACTGCTCGCGCCAACGATCAGCAATGCTGCGGCCATCAGGGCAAATCTGAATTTCGAATTCATCTCTTCACTCTCCCTCTCGAATTTGAAAAACTATTCTGCGTGCAGAAGACATCACAGTTTGGCGAGAACATTGGCGGCCAGCACCTTTTCCTTCACCTCGAGCTGGTCCAATGGGAAGCCGTAGACGCGCAGGTCAAACGCGGCGTTGCCTTTTCTGAAGATCAGGCCTGTGCCGAGGCCGGGAGTCGTGGCGAAAAGAGCGCCGTCACCGACGCCGGTCACGGGCACTTTGGTGATTCCCCTTACCGGTGTCATGGCATTGTTGAAGCGCTGCATGGGGGTCAGACTTCCCATCTGCGTGTAAATACTCAGCACGACTCGTTTGCGATCCAGGCGTTCTCCCCCGGGGACGTCCCATCCACACAGTGCCGAGTTGTTGGGTACGATTTTTTCGCCGGCACCGACAGACACCCCCAGGACCGCGCTCACTTCTGCAGGCGTGAGCAGCGAGCAAGCATCGGTCGGCGGAGAAGCTGCTCGTCCAGTGCCTAGAGTCAATATGCCGAGAATGCCGAACCCTAATGCGAATTTGACCTTCAAATTCATTTCGCCATCCTCCCATCTAATTCCACGAAACGCCCCCTGTTGCGGGAAGTACTACCGCTCCGCGACAATTTCCTGCGCCAACGTCTTCTCTTTTGCTTTCACTTAATCCAACGGAAACTCGAGACTCATATGTCAATCCTCCTCATCCGCTCACTTCGCCAGTGCGACCTCTACGCGACGATTCAGAGCTCTTCCACTGGCGGTCGCATTATCCGCGACGGGACGCGTCGAGCCAAACCCTTGCGGCTCGAGACGATTTGCCGCGATGCCGTGGGCTGTCAGCCAGGCCACCACCGAAGCAGCGCGGGCTTTAGATAGCGGAATATTAAGCGCGTCGGAACCCTGATTATCCGTGTGGCCTGAAATGATCCAGTCCGAGCCGGCACGGCCGTTGATCAGACCTAGTACGGCGTTCAGGGCCGGCATGCTGTCGCCACGTAGTTTCGACGAACCGGTATCGAAGTGAATGCCGTAAACTGCGGCTGTGCCGGTCTTCGCGATGGATTGTTCGAGCGCAGCCGTGCTTTCCTGGTGCGGATGAAGCTGAATATCCGCGTGCCCACTTTGTCCCGCCGGCAAGTCCACTGGAACAGAGTTCTCGTCGTATCCCGAAGCGTTTGCCGTGGCGACAACCAGTCCGGCCGGAATGTCTTTCAACTCGCATTTCCCCTGCTGATCTGTGACCGTCGATGCGAATCCCGCTCCGACCATCGCGCCGGCAATGGGTTTGTTAGTGCTTGCATCGGTAACCGTAGCGGTGAGCGAGACTTGGTACTTGAAATTGTGCGGATTCACCAGAATCCGGACGAAGTCAACGGCGTAACCGTCCTGCCTGTGAGTTGTCGGGTCGTCGATAAGAACCTTTACCGTCCCAGAGTTCAGTAATGACCAATACTCCGGCAGCAGCTTCAGGGCGACCAACTTACCGATCGGTCCCGACTGATTGAGCGCATTGATGGCGTACTCGAAAGTAGGAATGCGCGTACCGTTCAAGCTGACCTGGAAGTGGGAGCCATAGTCCGGCGACTGAAAATCATCCGCAAAGATTTGAAACACCACTTCGTTAATCTTCGTTGGCAATGCTCCGACCATCAGGACAATCGGCGTGGGCATGGTCAGCTGCCGGTCGCGCGTGCATCGAGCTGCGTCATTGGGAGCCACCTGCAGGACATCCTTAGAGACGCCCGGAGGCAGTTGCATGCCATTCAGGACTTGGTCTCCCGTCTTAGACAGCACCCGGTCACTTAACATGAAGCAAGATCCGAGCGACCAACTATATCCGTCGCCACCGACCGTCTTGGTTAGACCATCGATCATGATTTGGTCCGGCTTTCCTGCCGTATGTTGAACGATCATGTGGACGGGTGTGAGACCGGTGCCCAACATGATTCGGTCTGTTCCCGGCGGCGCGTTGGGCGGTATGTGATAAATGTTGGGTCCGGGGTGAACCGGAGTCGATTGCCCAGAGAACGGGTCGAATCCCGGCGGCCAGCCAAATCCCAGATTGTTGATGTCGCCTGTTCGAACAACCAGATCCGCTTCCGGACCGCCCACGGTCCGTTCGTATGCCAGGGCCCAATCGTGTGCATGGTTTCCAGTTGCCGCTACGGGCACCATTGGAGGGCCGCTCGGAACCGCGGGGGGAATGAGCGCGGTGTCCGGGGTTGGCACACCAGCATCGGTCGCCCCAGAGCCCGCGTTTGGATCCGAGCCTGGCGCGGCAGAAGGAGTCGGCGCAGCAGCAGCCGTCCCAGGAGTTCCAGCTGAGCCGCCAGCGTTTCCTTGTCCGAGCGCGCTTGCTGCCGCGGCGATTGCCGCGAGATCCTTATTTATGTCCTCCCCTGAGCTATTGCCTGGATTTTGTCCTGTCGCCGAGAGCCCGGCTAGTTTTTGGTTGAGGTTCTGCAGCGCCGCTTGAGTTTTCGGATCCTGCGCCGCAGCAGCGAGCTGAGCCAGTTGCTTCTTCAACCGCTCTGCCGCTGCGGGATCGCTTCCGTTTTGTGCCCCTGACGCCAAATCGGCCAGAGCTTTCGCCACATCGCTCGCTGCCGCGGGATTATTTCCGTTCTGTGTGCCGGTTGCGCCTGAGATAAGGCTGGCCAGACGAGCCTTTTCGGCCTCAGCCTGTGCCTCGAGTTGGGCCGCCTTCTGTCTCGCGCGATGCACCGCATAGGTGACACCCGCAATGCCGACCACGACGAACACCAACAACACCGCCGCGACAGTGATGGCAGCCTTCGAAATGCCCGACGATGTCTGAGCAGGGACAGGCGCGGCCTCCGCGGAAACGGCGGGCGTGGCAATGACAGGAATGGGCGTATCTGGCGCCGCGATAGAAGCCGTCGGATCCGGGTTGGGTGTTGCAGTTGTTGATGGCGGAACAGCAGCCGCGGCTGAAGCGGTAGCCGAAGCGGCCGGGGAAATCGTCGCGCCTATCGCGACCGGCGTGCCGCATTTATTACAGAACTTTGCCCCGCCCAGCAGTTCCATCCCGCATTTCGTGCAAAAGCGCGGCAGTGGGCTGGTTGCGATCACATTGTCTCTGCGTGCGCCGCACTTCGTGCAGAACGGACCGGACTCGGTCAGTATCGCGCCGCATTGAGCACAAGCCTCGGCCATAGAGTCCTTCAGCCCGCCCTCACAAGCCCCGCTAGTACGGGTATTCGTAGTCATGGATAACAGCCTTGGACCTCAAGCAACGTCTACATCGTCATCGCGTCGAGGTCGATGTCCTCTCCCAGTTCCACCAGGGCGTCGACAGCAGCGGTGAATACTTCCTGACATAGTGACCAAGGTGCGCCGATCTCGGATGCCAATGGCGTGCCGCGAGCGCCGCGCAGCACGCCGCCGTAGATTTGCGCGCGCACATGATCATGAACGTAGGCGAACAAGGCCGCTCCCGCCGGCTGAGGACGGAGCCCCAACATTCGGTGAAATTCCGCACCGCATCGTTTGCCCGTGCCGCTCACTGTGTGCCCCCCGATGCCTGATTCTGGGGATAACAACCCTTGATGGATGGGATTGCGGATACACCTGTCTTCTTGAACACTTCGACGTCCTTCTCGGGGGGGACTGAGCCGCTGATGGAGCCGAGCATGTCCTTGTCGATGTTCGCGTTGAGGGTGTACGTCTGGTAATACTGCTGGCACGGGAGCATGGCCATCATGCCGGCGCCTGCATAGCCTATCGAGGCCACCCACATAACCCAGGCAGCGCGCTTGATCTTGAAGTAGTCGTCGGGCTCCGGGTATTCCACATCTTGCGAAAGGTGAGCGCCGAGCTGGGCTTCGAAGCCGTCTGCGAAGTCCGCAGCCTTCATCGCCAGCACGGTGGGCAACCGATTCGCCGCGGCCCACAGGAAGCTCGTTGTGCCGAACGACAGAACGAATTTGGGCGCATTGACGGCGATTACTGCCCCGTTCGCAGCTTTCGCTGAATCGGTGGTACTGCTGATGTCCGGAGTAGCGTCGAGCGACTCGTTCACGGCTGAGGAACCGTCGATTCCTCCGTCTCCTTTGAATGTAAGGTCGAAATGGCCTTTCGCGGCGGCTTGCTCTCCGAAGCCGGGTTTAAAGATGAGGTTGGCGTCGATCTGAAAGAGAAAAGGGACGTTGTCCGGGCCGTCTACAAGTCCAGAAAACAACGGACGCATTCTAAGGCGCGACTCTCCAATCCCCTGCCCGGAAGCAGTCGTCTGCGCCATCCAATCGACGGTGAGCTTGACACCCGCGTCAGCCGTGAATTTCGCCTCCTGCACCTTATCGTCCTGGATCACGGCGAGAAAATTGTAGCCGCCGTTCGTGATATCCGCAGTTGCTGAGACACTTCCCGACAGGCCCCCGTTCTGCTTGAAAGCGGTGAACGAGGCATGGTCGGACGTGCCCGATGCGTTGTATTTCCATGGACTCTCGCCGGCTGGTTGCTCCGAGTTCGGTTCGGCAGCGTCAGCGAAAGGTCCGTTGGGGCCGCCAGGCTCCGATACTGCTCCGAGCTTCTGAAAATAGACTTGCATCCTGCCGTTCGCTATGAAATCCGTGAGCGAAGCGGAACTCACGCCAACTGCGATTCCTCCCGCTGGTACGCCAGTGGTCTTGTCACGCGTGAGCGAGGCGAGTTGCTGGTGCGATAGCAGCGAAAGAAAAGCTGGGCTGGAAGGGACCGTCGCTACTTTCCCCACGTCCAGCACGCCGAGCCCCTTGACGAACATCACGCTTCCAGCCTTCAACATGCGAGAGCACTGCGTGCTTATGAGCGCGAGCACCAGTCCGTCATGGCTGATTCCTACAATTGTGCTGGGATCGATCCGAATCGTCTTGCTGGTATACCTGGAATGATTGTTTTGCGGCTGCACTTGCAACGTTCCGCTGGCCGATGTTTCCCACTTTGCGGTAATCGTGGCGCTTACCGTGCTCGGCCCCATCACACAGGACGAGGGATTGGGGGTGCTTGCCGTCGAGCTTGAGGTACTTGCCGTGAAGGTTCCCGAGCTAGCACCTTGCAAGATGTTGATGCTGGCAGGGGTTGATGCGCCCCCGCTGCTTGTCAGTGTGACTGTGGCGCCGCCTTCCCTCAGAGTTCGCGCGTAGACCTTGGGCGCGCCGAACGGCGCTATGTTCTTGTAGTACGAGACATCTTTAGGCGCGGGATATCTAAGGCTCACGGTTCCAGTTGCCGAACTCCCGGCAGTTACCGTTGCGGGGCTCATCGATACAGACGCGGGGCCGTTGGCGCCCAGCGCTAGATCGGCCTCTGTCTCAAGCATGCCCGGAGTAGCCACTGAAGGACACGGGTTTGGTGAAGGAGAAGGCGCGCACGCGGTTATCACCACGGTTTCCGGCGCTTTTACCGGCGAGCTGATAATCTGAAAGGCAATGCTGGTTTGGCCTGGCGGGATCTTCAAGCTCGCTGGAGTCAACGGTGCGATCTTCGCGTCCTTTGAACTGCTCATAACTTGAACACTGAGTCCGCCCGCTGGCGCCGGCTGGGCGATGGTCACGGTTCCGTTTTCGTAGTCTCCACCAACCATTGAATTGAATTCGATCTTGATCGGCGGTGTGCCGGTGCCCTGTGCGCGAGCAAGAGGCACTGCTTCTGCGATGAACAGCACTAGAACCACAGCAGCAAAACAACGCAAGATTCCTGCCGCGCAATATCCTGTGCTCGAACTTTTCCTCATCCAGCTTCCGTTTTCAGTCCTCATGCGGTACCTCGTTTCGCTGAATCCCGTGGCTCCGTTGTCCAGCACATTTCTGCTGGCGCCCTATTTCGCCGTAGTTGCCACCTGGAAAGACCAGAGCACGTCGAACATCAATCCGGGGCCCTGCGCCCGCGCCACATCGCCACCGGAGAACTTCTCGTCCTTCGAAACAGGTCGCAACACAACCGCGTATTCACCCGGCAGCAGCGGTGACTGCGGCGAAATCTCGTATTGGCCAGCTGCTGCTTTTTGCAAACTCACGGCTACGCGATCCTCAACAAACGAGGAATAGATCTCCCAATCTGCCGCGTCTCGCGAACGCGCGTCTTCTTTGCCCTGGGTTGCGCCGACCAGCCGGCAGTTGTTCTGCGTCGGCGTCAGTTTCACGATATTCGGTGCAAATTCACTCGGATTGACCCCGGGCGCTTTCGCAAAGTTCACAGAAAATTTCGGAGTACTCGTTTGCAACACGTTCGCCGAGGCCGGACCGGGCACGCCCCACACGTAAGTTACTGTGGGCTGCCGCCGTCCCAAGGCCGAGTTGAAAATCCCACCCGCCTGAAGCATCCCCGAACCTGCCAGCCCGGAGTGGGTGTGGGTAGCAGCGTCCCAAGAGGCATCGTTAACTCCGGACTGGATACCCTCCGTGGCTGCGCTGTCTCCCGCCAGGCTCGCCAGCGACCGCGGCTTCTGCTTGGTTTGGGCCAAGTTCGTTTTCTCGAGCGGCAACGCCAGCAATCCTGCGCTCCGGAGAAGCGAGACGGAAGGCATCTCCCATCTCGATCCAGACGTCGACGTAGTGCCATCCGCGGTGGTAGCTCCTGCGCTTCCAGTGGCCGCCTGATCGCGCGTCATCATGGCGCTCATTTCTTTTTGGGTGACACCAGCCTTCTGCAATGCGATTAGTCCGTTAGGAGAAGTGTCGTAATTGCAAGGATTCTCCTGAATCGTTGCCACGACTATCGATTCGGACAGGCCGGCCTGGACCATCTTGATCACGTCCTGGTTCGTCAGCGGCGGCTTCTGCGGCGTCTGAGCGGGGGCGGTGAGGGTCATTGCCAGAATCAGCAAGCCTGAGGCGATCACTGTAGAACCAAGATTCCTTCTACGCATTGTTTAAACCTCCCCATTCATGTGCATCAAAAGGTCCTAATGTCGCAACACAATCCAGAGGCTGCACACTGCCAGGATCAGTGCTGTCCACAGAACCACTCGGGTGGCAGACGACCATTTGGATGGCTTCCTTAGCACGGCTCCCCAGCCGGCCTCGATTGCGACCCACAAAACATACCGCTAGGCAAATTCCCCAGAGACTGTGCTCTCGAACGCCGGACAGAATGACCCAAGTCATGAGTTGAATCAAAGGAAGTAATTCTTAACTGTTTCTGACCGCGCAAACGCAGTTGGCTGAGCAATATAGGGGCAGAGCTGATTCGAGGTTCAGAGCATGTTATGATTCTGCGGGTCGGTGGGACATGGGGCTGGCAGTCTCTTCCGGGCAGGTTTTCCGATTTGGTCTGTTCGAGGCGGATGCCGCGCGGCACACGCTAACCCGCAACGGTGTGCGCGTTAAGATCCAGGATCAACCATTCCGTGTTCTTCTGCTGCTGCTGGAAAATCCGGGGAAGATCGTCACGCGCGAAGACCTGCGCAAGGCGCTTTGGCCGGAAGGCACGTATCTTGATTTCGATGGCAGCCTCAACGTCATCCTGAAGAAACTGCGGGCAGCGATCGATGATGACTCCGAGAATCCACGTTTTGTAGAAACCGTTCCCCGCCACGGGTACCGGTTTATAGCTCCCGTTTCAATTGAACATGCAGCACCAGTTGAGACGTCAGGATCGGTCGAACTTGCGGCAGCAGCACCGAACCCTGAAGTCCGGGTACCTGCACAAAAAGCTAAACCCTGGAAAACGTTGACACTTGCAGTGTTGGTGTTGTTGGTGGTCGGTTCTGGCTGGTGGTATTTCCTTCGCTACCATTCGACCGTACAGGCGGCCCGGAAGGCTATTGCCGTTCTTCCCTTTTCGAATGAAGGGGCAGGCGCGGATTTCGACTATTTGCGTTACGCAATCGCCAGTGATCTCGTAACCGATCTGACCTACGCCCACTCGCTCAGCGTGCGTCCTTTCGCTTCCACCATCAAATACGGAACTCAGCCGTTCGACCCCGCCGTCGTAGGGAAGGAGTTAGGCGTCAGTCATGTGCTAACGGGCGGATTCCTGAGAGACCAGCAGAATCTCCGGCTAACCCTGGAACTCGTCGATGTTGAGCAGAACCGCACGATTTGGAGAGACGAGGTAACGGTTGGTCCACAAGAACTGGTAGCCTTGCACGACAAACTGGCGGCTTCTACTAGCCAGCAACTGCTGGCGGCGATGAAAATCGCCAACACCACGGCGCACCATATACCCAAGCCGAACGATGAGGTGGCCTTCGATCTTTTCCTTCACAGTCTTGCTTATCCGCTTGATCCAGGTCCCAATCAGATGGCGATCAAGACACTGCAAGACTCGATCTCACTGGACAGCACATACGCCCCTGCCTGGGATCAATTGAGCTGGCGTTACTACATTGACGAACGTTACGGAAATGGAGGCGCAGTCGCGGCTGCCAAAGCGGACCAGGCCCATAGGCGGCAAAGGGAGCTGGATCCGAGCGCACCCCCAATTTCGACCACCATCCGCACGGAGCAGGGAGACCTGAATGGGGCTTACGATCAGGCCGCGGAGTTTCTGCACAGGGAGCCGGATTCGTCCATGGCGCATTTCTGGATGGGTTACGTGCTGCGTTACGCCGGGTTAATAGATGAAGCCGGTAGAGAATGCGATGCCGCGCTCGCCATCGACCCGGGATTCAACGTACTTCGTTCCTGCGCGACCACCTTTGGTATGAAGGGGGATTACCCCCACGCGCAGAAATATATCAAAGTTGACGATGGCACCGGTTTCGCAGCGCTTTCGCGTATGGAGATTGCGCTGAGGACGCGAGATACGGCTACGGCCTTGGCTGAGGCAAACAAGACCGTAGAGCTAGGCTATCGTAATGTGAACGCCGAACTCGCTCGAGTTTACTTGAGTCATCCTTCAGCGCCCGAGTTGGCGAAAGCAGTGGCGGAGGTGGAAAGTGATCCGGTTTCGTCGCGCGATCCTGAACTCTTGTACAGAGATGCCGAGGTGTTGGTCTTCTGCCAACAAAACGATGCCGCTCTTCGGGAATTGAAAAGAGCAATCCAGGGTAAATATTGCTCGTATCCGGCGATGGACAAAGATCCGCTCTTCGATGCGATTCGCAAGCGCCCCGAATTTGCAGAATTGCGATCAGCGGGTATTGAGTGCCAACAAAGTTTTCTGGCCCATCGAAAACAATTCGACGCCACGCTAGCAGCGGCTCAGAAATCAAACGCGCCCAACCAGTAAGGTTTATCGACGCGGGCAGCACGTAGAACATTTCTGGATCGAAGTTTGGGTCAATCTACCGACGCGCGGTCAGATCGCGTGATATGTTTGCGATCACTGTTTTCGGAACGGCTCTTGGCTTGACCGCGGCCTCAATTGTCCAGTCTTTCATACACAAAATGACGGGCTGCCGGCTGCGCCCTGAGCCTCCGGATGTGGAACCTTCTGGCAGAACTGCGTGCGGACATACAGCGCATGCACCGGATCAGTTGAGGAACGTTCAGACTCGGGCCCGCTCCCCGCTCCCGTAGCGCTAGTCCTGCGGAGTCGACCATCTCAACTGCCCTAGGCCAACCGGCCCAATAGGG
>DASYYT010000045.1:0-8955 GCA_035949755.1 Candidatus Sulfotelmatobacter sp. | reverse complement strand
AACCAGTTTCCAGATTCCTGAAACGCACAACATGCCCAGCGCAACCGCAACCAGGCGCAAGGCCGGACGGCGCGTAGCAAAATTGATGATGGCCCCCACAATCGCGAGACCTGCCGCGATGGGCATGATGGTGCCGGCGAGGTAATTCCAAAGGCTCTCGAGAACGTCCGCCGTCGCGAACTGCGTGCCCGTGTTGTAACTCTGGAGGAGCGCATACGTGGCTTGCACTCCGAGCAGGAACATCGCTGCAAGCACCGAAGGCAATGGATGTCCGCCCGCAGCGGAGTCGAGGATGGCGCGGAGGACAAAAAACGCCGCGAGAATCGGAACCAGCCGACCAACAACAAAGGTCGAGACAAAGTTTGAAGCGTCAGTCTCAAACGAAGCGAGCCACGCCGTCCCAATCCCTCCCGATGGCAGCGGCGCGGCGACGCCGAAAGACGTGAACCAACCCAGTAAAGGGCCGAGGGTGACAAACACGATGGCCCAGAACATCCATTTGCTGAAACCTCCTCCCAGGAGGAACGTCGTTCCGCCCTCGCGCTGCAGGCTCAGCCCAGCGAGAACGAGCGCGACCAGCGCCGCCGCTGGCGCTAGACCGAGCAGAAGCTGGATAATGTCGTTTAGTAGTTGCGGAATAGCCACGGCTTTCTCATTTCCTTTCCATCGCATTCTCTCTGCTGAATTTCAAAGCGGAGATTGGCAGGCAGCCTGAATCCTTCTCTCCTTTTTTCGGCTGCCTGCCCGCTCCGCACTCGAGGCGCGCCGCCTCCTCTACGTCACGCCTCCCGAGCCACTGGTGATCCAAAACTCGATCAACCGGGTTAGCCCGGACACGGCCAGCAAGCCCGCCGCTGCAGCGAGCCAGCGGCCAGCTCCGCGTCCGTGCATCCAGGAAACGATCGCGGCCACGACCGCTCCGCCCGCTCCCACCGGGGCGATGACGTTGCCAATCCAGTTGATGAAGTTCAGGAATGCGCCTTCGGGCTGAGCGCCCGTCTGACCTTGCACGGCCACGTTGAACTGGGGCTGGCTGCCGAGGTTCTGCGCCCAGGCATACTGACCTGCCAGGACGAAGCAGATGGCGGCCACTGCCAATGCTCGCTTTCCTGCTTTGGACATCCTCACTTTCATCGATTGCGGCCCTCCTTTCTGCTCCGCCGTCTCACTACCCTCGAACACTGGGCGCAGAAAACGTCCGAAGCGGGCGGAAACCTAAATCCAGTTCTCGCGTTTGTCAAAAAAGTGGGGATTGTTGCTGCCCGTGATTACGCTGGCCTTGTGATTCCTTGTTAGGGCGTTGCCGTCACCGGATGGAGAGAACGTGCGGCTGTCTCCCGCGTACCTCAGTGTTTGTAGCTATCCACATGGGCGGCATTGGCAGCTTCGCGGAAGGGCCTGATCGCAAATTCGCCATCACTGCCAGATCAAAGGAATAATTTCGCCAATCTAACGACTTGTAGCTCGGTACCGCGAGAGCCGTTCATATTCGCCAATCGTCGTGGACTCTGCTTTGGCTCTCCCTGGAGCGATGGCTCGGTTTTTTACGCCAATTGAGCGTTTCATAGCTACCCAACCGCCCTGCCAAAGCGTCCTTGGTCAGCCTGCGGTACGACTAAAGCACGGCGACGTGCCTTGAAGAGACAAGCAGTCCGGGGTCTCACGCAACGATTTCCCTTCTAATTGGGGAGTGCGGCAGGAGCGTACGAAATCCGCATTGTCACGCGCTCAGGAAATCCCGCTCTGAAAACAAACGGCACAGCAAAGCTCGAAGACGGCATAACGCGGTTGCGGGTTGTTGTTTCGGCACGATCACTAAGTTCCAACTCGTATGTTCTGCAGATCCGCACGGATGGGTTCGGGTGGAATTCTCATCCGCTGCGCGTCCATTGAGCCCCGGATCATTCGTGCCTTAACGCAATCATCGGATCGACGCGCATTGCGCGGCGGGCGGGGAGGTAGCAGGCCAGCAAAGCAATGGCCGCGAGCAACAGCGACGCGCTGATGTAGGTGAGCGGGTCGAACGCAGCAATCCCGAAGAGGAAATTGCTGACCAGCCGGGCCAGCGCGGCGGCGGAAAGAATTCCGGCAAGCACGCCGATTGCGACAATGACGAAGCCCTGACTGAGAACCATTTTCAAAATTTGCGACGGTTGTGCGCCAAGGGCCATACGGATGCCAATCTCGTGAGTGCGCTGGCCCGCGGAATATGAGACTACGCCGTAGACGCCGACGATGGCGAGAGTCAAACCGATCAATCCCAGAGCTGAAGCTATCGCGGCGGCAAATGAGAAAAGGAGTAAACCGTTGAAAGTCTCCAGACCCGTGTTCATGGACATCACGTCGAAAACGGGCATGGCGGGATCGAGGGAACGAACCATGCCGAGAACTTCGGGAGCGATGGTTTCGGGGGCGGAGGAAGTTCGGAGTTGGAGGGTGACGACTGGGTCGTAATTCTGTGTGAGCGGAACATAGAAAAACGGCTCGTCGGCGCTCAAAATATCATCTTCGACGGCGTTCCTTGCAATGCCGATCACTTCCATAGGATGGCCTGGATCATTCTTAGTGCTGAAGTGCCGGCCGATAGGATCGCGGCCGCGCCAATAACGTTCCGCCATGGTCTGGTCGATTACGGCTACGCGCTGGGAATTTTCAGTATCAGAATTCTGAATCTCGCGCCCGCGAAGCAAAGGAATATGCATGGTCCCAAAATAGCTGGACGAGATCGCGTTGTATGCAACCCCTGGATTTTCCTGATCCTTTGGTGGCTGATAGCCGTCAATTTTGAGCCGGGCGTACCCAGAACCGCCGCCAGTCGCCATGGGAACTGAAGCGGCGAGGCTGGCCGATTGCACTCCAGGCAGCGATCTCGCGCGGTCTAGCAGAGTTTCTTGAAATTCGCGGGCCTGCGTTTCGTTGTATCCCCCTTCGTGCGAATCTACGGTTACGTTGAGCACATGATTGGGGTCAAAGCCCAAGTCCGCGTGCCGGGCTTTTTCGAGGCTGCGGACAAACAGGCCAGCGACGATGAGCAGCATGAGCGAGCTGCCAACTTGGGCGACAACCAGCGTGGAGCGGAGGCGGTGGCGGGCGGTGGCGGAAGTGCGGCTGCCTTCGTGGAGGATTTCGTTCAAACTGCCGCGGGCAGCGCGGAGAGCCGGCGCGATGCCAACGAGGATGCCGGTGAAGACCGCAGCCGCGAGAGTGTAGGTAAAGACGCGCCAATCAAAACGAAAGTCGAGAACGATGGGCAGAACACTGTGAAAGGAAATGGAGCCCATCGAACGGGCTGCGGCGATTCCGAGGACAATTCCACCGAGGCAGCCAAGGATGGCGAGCAGAAGACTTTCGGTGAGCAATTGGCGAATCAGGCGGCCGCGTGTGGCGCCGAGCGCAGCGCGCATGGCCACTTCGTGGCGGCGGGCTGCCGCGCGAGCGAGGCAGAGGTTGGCGATGTTCAGGCAGGCAAGAATGAGGAGAGTAGCGGCAAGGATCAAAAAGAGCGAGCTGACAACGGTAAGGATTCCAGTGTTCGTGCGGTCGATGGTAAATCCGTCCGGACCCAAATAGACGGCGTGAAGGCTTCGCTGCCCACGACCTTGTTCCGGCAGCCGCTGCGCGACGACTTGCAGGACCGGTTGCGCTTGTACGAAGCTGACATTCGGTTTCAGTCGCGAGATGACGGTGAAGCCTGAATCTTTCTCGTCGGAGAGGAAGTTGCTGGGAGCGTCTTTGAATGCGGAAGCCATCGCCAGAGGGATGTAACCTTGCGTGTCAATCAAATTGGAAAGGCCGTGAAAACCTTGCGGCGTGACGCCGATGATGGTTACAGGATGGCCGTTGACGGAGGCTCTTTTGCCGATGAGGGATGGGTCGGAATTGAAACGCGATTTCCAATAGGAGTAGCTGATAACGACGACGGGATCAGCGCCAACCACGCTGCCTTCGGCGGGAAGAATGAGGCGGCCGAGAGCGGGCTTGACTCCGAGAAGCGAGAAAAAATTGCCGCTGACGTAGGAGGTCCACATCGGCTGGCTCTTGGCGCCGAGGCTCAGGCCGTCCATGTTGAAGGGCAGGAGGGCGGATGCATCGGTAAAGATGCTGGAAGTTTGCTTTTGAATTTCGAGAAAATCGGGGTGGCTAAACCTTGTATTGGTCCCGGCGTTTTTCGAAGTGGAGAACAGGAAAGCAATTTTGCCGGGCTGAGAGACGGGCAGAGGACGGAGGAGCAAGGAATCCACAAGGCTGAAAATGGCCGTGTTTGCGCCGATGCCGAGGGCGAGGGTGAGGACGGCGACGACGGTGAAGCCGGGGGATTTGCACAGCATGCGCGCGCCGTAGCGAACGTCCTGCCATAGCGTTTCCAGAAAATGGCCAGCGCGTACCTCTCGCGTCTGTTCTTTCACTTGCTCGACGCCGCCGAGTTCTATTAGAGCTTCTCGCCTGGCTACCGAGCGGGAAACCCCGTTTTTCATCTTCTCTTGAGTCAGGACTTCCACGGCCGAGCGGAGTTCATCATCGAGTGCCTGCTCGACTGCGCGCTTGCGAAAGAAGTTGCGGAACAAACCCAGTATTCGCTTTGACATGGTGTCCCCCATTAGACTCATGTAGATTGAACGGCTGCCGTCATAATCTTCACCACCTGGTTCCACTGCCGCTCTTCAGCCTTCAGTTGAATACGCCCGGCGGAAGTCAACTGGTAATACTTGGCGCGGCGTTTATTGTCGGAGGAGCGCCACTCGGCTTTCAGCCAACCCTTTTCCTCCATGCGGTGCAGCGAGGGGAATAGCGAACCGAAACTAACCTGAAAGGCTCCCCTCGTGATCTGCGTGATGCGTCGAGAAATAGCGACTCCATGCAAAGGCTCCAAGGACAGTGCTTTCAGCACGAGCAAGTCGAGAGTTCCACGTAGAAGGTCAGTGCGTTTTTCGCTGATGGCGACCTCTTATCGGAATACGATATGAGTCTACCACAAGTTCCAGAGCATTTCTCCCGTACAGACACTTCGCTAAAGGGTGGGGAAGCAGGCGAGTGCAAAAGGAACCTGGAGGTTTTACGAGAGGCGTATCCCTCGAAACGCCCTCACCTACCTCACCTTTCGCTGTGAGGAGAGAATTTCTTGTCGAGCGCCTTGATCGTTTCCAGGAATACGTGCCCCACAACGGCGATGGAATGAGGGCTGCAACGCGCGAGCGTATCTTGCCGCGTGTGCCAATACGGGCAGGAGAAATCGATGACATCCGCTGCGGCAACGCCATTCTTCAGGAATGGCGTGTGGTCGTCGATTATCCCACTCCTCGTGCTCGTAAAATGTCGGCCGTACCCCAGCTGCTTCGGCAGCTTCCACACCAAACCCTCCAGCCAAGGCGTCGACGTCGTGTCCCACGTCAAGCTAGTCCCACAAAAAGAATCAAGGACAAGGTCACGGAGGGCTGCTGGTTCGGGCGGATCCGCGACGGCGCACACCAGGACACAGCCATCTCCGGTGGGCCCGAAAGGGCAGAACTCATCTGCTTGGCGCACACAAAGGCCAATGCGGCGCGATAGAAATCGAATTCGCGACAGTGCAGAATCCCAGCATGGAATCCGCGATGAATTCGAAGGGCCACCTGCCCTACTCCCTGGCTTGGACTTTAGTCCACGAGGGATCGTCAACAAAGGGCTGTCGGGGGCGATTCAAATGGCCGACAGGTTCGGCAAGGTCTAATTGATGAACTGGTTTTCTGGCTCGATCTCGAAGCGGATGAGCGGAATCCCGGCCCTGTACAAAGCGTCGCGTTTTTTCGCGATATAGGCCTCGTCGTAGACACTCTCTAAGGTCTCACCCAGTTCTCGTAATGCCGCGTCCAGCTTGGCGAGCTCGGTTGCAAAGTCGGTTCTACCGAAGCTTCCGCTTTCCTGCGAAACGTAACAGCGGCCCGAATCATCCAGATTCAAGTACATGCGCGCGATGCCATGTTTGTACAAATTGATTCCGTTGATTCGGCCCATGAACATGAACCCGGCGCAGCGCTTTCTTCCAAGCTTTTCTTCGAGAGGCTTCCAATTCGGCTCCATTCCTTTACTCTCTCCTTCATTTCATTGTTGCGGCGCCGATTCCGCCGTGCTCGACTGCTGATACATCTCGCTCAGTTCTCGCCTGAGTTGCATCAACTGCCGAAGGTCATCGATGCTTGGGAGCGGCGGATTGCCACTTTGCCCGGCTGCCGTTTGCCGCGCTTCTGCTCCATTCTCCTGCTCTCCCTTTTCCATCACGATGTAGAACCTGGTGTTCGCCGGCACGGTCACAACGATGTTCTGGTTGAAGCCGAGACTGTTCAGCTCCTGATCTCCGGCCATTCCGATGTTGGTTGCCATCCGGTCGCGCAACAGCGCGCTCTCGGAAAGTGGGGCGCTCAGTCCAACCGACCCGACGAGGTATGTTGCTGCCTCACCAAGACCCGTGAAGGCCCGTACCAGAAAATTCGTTCCTGTCTTTTTGCCGCTCACGTGGCCCCTCAAAGGACCATAATCGAGGCTCATCGCCGCACCATCGATTTTCTCGGAGGTCCCGTCCGGTAATTCGAGCGAATCGAAATGGATGCTCACGTAACCCGAACGATCTGCTTCGCTGACGCTGCCGATCGCTGTCGCCCCTGCGGGCACGACAATCGCCCCGTCCCGTTCGTAGTTGTACTCGATGGCGGCGACTACGGGCGTTTTCACGGCACTTGTGACGACGGATTGCAGGCGGGCGACCAATCGCGTTCCTGCCGGAAGCGCAAGCATCGCCGGACTTTCCTCGACCGTGGATGACGCGACTCTCGGGTGGGAACTCGCCATATCGCTTTGTGCGCTACGAACGAAGACAAGCGACGGCTTTTTCAGATCATCCAGAACGGAACGCGCCGATGCGCCATTGTTTTCGAGCGTTTCGTGACGCCGTGGCGGACTTGAGAAATTGATCCTGCCCAATGCGTATTGTCCTTCATTGCCTTCGGGCGAAGAGGCAGGAGGGTTGGGAATGGAAAGCGGCTGCATTGGGCGAGCTGTCTGGTTCACATCTTCTGGGGTGACATCTTGAGCTCCCAGCGATGCGGACTGCTCGGTTTGGGCGTTCAGCAAAGGTGTCACAGATCCCGTTTGGCCGCTTGCCTGTTGCCCCGGAGTGACCCTGCGCCCCAAGTCCGGCGTGGTTCGGCGCATGCTCGCAGCTTTCCTGGTTGCGTTCGGAGAAGAGAAGACCACGAGGAACAAGAGCATCACCGCAATCGCTCCACCAGCAAGCAGAAAGAGCGAACGGCTCCGATCGCGTCCCTTGTCGCTCTTGCTCACCACGCGCTGCTTGCACCGCGCTTTGTCGAATGCCTGGCGAAGGATTTCTCGCATGCCCGGCCGGTCAGCGGGTTTTGGTTCCTCGCCCAGCGGCTCTTCGACGCCCGGCAATTCCGGTACTCCGTTCATTCCGCTCTTATTCTCTTCCGCCATTCCTGGTTTCCTCCGAACTGCTTACTCCAAATCCGATCGGGGCAAGCGCGGGACGATCCACCGCGCCCGCCTCAGCTACTTGCAACAACAGCATTTCATTCGACTGTTTGTAAGGCGGGCGCTCGAAGACGGCAACACCATCGGCGCGCTCGCCGGGGCCGAGTCGATCACCGCTTAACCGATACTCCAAGACGGGCAATTGCTCCGAGGTAAGCCATTTCCTGTGGTGTATGAGTTTTCCCGTCGTGGTTCTTCCCGCAAGCTGCACTTGCGGCGGCATCAGCAGGATCGACTGCTTGGTCGGATTTACGACCGAAAACAGGACAATAACTTCATCACCGCCGTCAATGACGCGCCCCACCCCAGCGCGCACGCGGTCTCCCTCACCCGATTCATACTGGAAGCGTTCACCGTAAAGCGCGGGCAGAGGGGCAGATTCCTGTTCTTCGAGGAGCCCATCGAGAGGTGAGTTCTGATGATCCCTTCGTGGCTTGATTGTTCGATCCATCTCCCCGCTAGACGCTTGGGACACATTCCTCACAGCATGATCCGACGCGCTGAGCGACACGGTTTCGCCCACCATGGCAAACGGGAAGCCAGACGGCGGAACCAGGAAGTCCTGCGGGGTTTGATAGCTGACGACAAAGTCCACCGGAATTCGTTCGGAGGAGGCGTCTTCTCCCCGGCTGACCAGCAAGAGGCTCACTTGTCGTCCACTGGTTGTGGAGACCAGGAGGTTGGTCTCGGCCGGCTTGGTGGTAATCGCTTTGACGAAAACAAGTTTCGGCTCCTTGTCGGAGTGTTCTACCTGAAATCTCGATGGGTCGCCGACAACCACGGAATTGACTGCCTCCGGCAACCGGATCGTAGTGACAAAGCGATCCTCGACCTCGACCTTCGTGACCTTTCCATCCAGTTCTGGCTTTGCGAGCACGTGGGGAATGATCTGCGGCGTCTGCGCCAGGACCGCACTCGCCCCAAGAGAAAAAAGTAAGAACCAAGCTCCACACAAACGTTTCATCGTTTCCACCTCAAGCTCCCGGTACAGCGCCATCGGCCGTAACCATACGGAATCTTTCGCGCCGCAGCGCGCGGTAGAGTCGGGCAACCCGGCTCACGTATTCAAAAACTTCCTGGGAAGAGTACGCGAGTCCTCGCGCAAGAATTTCCTCTTCCCCAACCTGATAGGCAGCAACGGCTAATCGAAGATCGCCGTGGAACAGGCCAATGAGCCAAGCCAGATAAGCAACGCCACCGCGAATGTTCTCCTGAATATTGAATCGGTCACGGACTCCAAAGCGTAGGGCAGTCTCGGGCATCAGCTGCATGAGCCCGGCCGCTCCCTTCTTTGAAACCGCAAGAGGATTCCAGCCCGATTCCACCTCGATGATTGCGTCCACGAGCTCTACCGGGACCTTGAAGGTTGACGCGTAATAGGCGGCGCACCGCGCCGAGAATTCTCGCGCGGCTGTCGCCTGCGCGAATGCA
>DASYYT010000044.1:0-12068 GCA_035949755.1 Candidatus Sulfotelmatobacter sp. | reverse complement strand
GGGCGAAATGCTGCTCGAATCCGATCCCGTCTACGGCCCCGCGCCCTCATTCGACCGTGAGCGCCAGGTTCGCAAACATATCGGCGATTTCACTTTGTTCTTTGCCGGAATGTTTCCCGAAAGCATCAATCATTTCCGCCTGCGCCGTCAGCGTCTGGAAAATTTCGTGGAGTGGGTCAAGGCCGGCAAGGAAAGCTACTACATCGTTTCCAAGTTCGAGCACTTCGAATACGCCAAGGTCGCGCCCCTCTTCGCCACTTTGTCGCAGAACTTCGAGCAGTGCGTCTACGGCCTCAACATGGTGAAGAACGACCTCGAGGAAATGCGGCACCCCATCGTCCGCCGCACCGACGATCTGATTATGTAGCTCATGGGGTTACCCCGCTCCTCGCCCGCAACTCATGCTCGCCCCTCGCCGGCATTGCTCAATCGATAAAAGCTCAGCGCCGTGCTGCCTTGCACGAGGTGCCGGAATCTTCGCAACGCGCCAAACTCCTCTCCTGGATCGAATTTCTTTTCATGCTCGGCGATCACCACCGACATCGCCCAGATCAGCGACGACTCCGCCAATGCCCGCAGCGTCTTACCGTAAGCATTCTTCATCCGGTAGGGTGGATCCAGGAACACCACGTCCGCCGCGACTTTTTGCCGCTCCATCCGCCAGAACGCTTGGGGCAACTCCTGCTGCCAAATCTCGAATCCCGCCGCAATTCCCAGGCTCTGAAGATTTCCCCGGATCGCCTCCGCCCCCGCTTTTGAACTTTCCACGAAGTGCACTTCCCGCGCCCCGCGGCTCAACGCCTCAATCCCGACTGCGCCTGTCCCCGCAAACAGATCCACCCAGACGCTGTCCTCAAGCGCCGCCGGATTTCCCGCTGTCAGCACGTTGAACAGCGTCTCCCTCAGCCGGTCTGACGTAGGACGAATATCCATCCCTCGCAGCGACTGCAACGGCCGGCTTCGATATTTACCCGCAATCACACGCATGGCTCAGCAGTTTCCGATGCCGCTTCCCCTCAATCTCTACATGTAGAATAAAAGTAACAGACCTCTATGCGAAGCTGGTCCATCCCGGCGGGACGCCTGTTTGGCGTGGATGTCCGTCTTCATCTTACTTTTCTCATTCTCCCCCTGTTCATCTATTGGACCGATTACGCGGCCCATCAGCAAAACGTGAACGGACAGCGCGACCTCGCTCTTTGCGGCATCATTCTGGTCTGCGTCGCACTCCACGAATGCGGACACATACTCGCCGCCCGCCGTTTCGGTCTGATTCCCAAGGCGGTCATTCTGCTGCCTCTCACCGGCGTCACCCTTTATGACGAATCCCGCGTCGACAAGCAGCCCGCCTCTTTAGGATGGAAGCGCGAAGTTCGCCTCGCCCTGGTCGGACCGTTGGTGAATCTTGCTCTCGCCGGGCTTGCCATCGCCGCCATCGCGGCCTCGGGACGCAACATCGAGCTATGGAAGCCGCCTTTCCTACGCGCCTCTAACCTCCCCGCCAGCGTGGTCTGGGCGAATTTGTATCTGGCCGCTCTAAACCTGATGCCCGCCTATCCTCTCGATGGCGGACGCATTCTGCGCGCCTTCATGTCGCGCCAGCTCGATCTTTCCTCCGCCACTCGCCGCGCCGTTTCCATCTCCAGCGCCATCTCCCTGGTCCTGGTCTTTGCCGGACTATTCACCGACAGCTGGCTGACCATGATCGGCGTCATCGTATTCTCCGCCGCTCAGCTGGAAGAGCGCGCCCTGGTATTCCAGTCGGTCCTCGACAATGTCCGCCTCGAAGAAGTCATGCTCACCGACTTCGCCACGCTCTCCCCCGCCGACACGCTGGAAGACGCGCTCGACAAGGCGGTGCACTCCCTGCAGGACGATTTCCCCGTAGTCCGCGGCAGCGACATGGTTGGCGTCATTTCCAGGCAGCGCATTCTGGACGCCCTCCGCGCCGAAGGCAACGGATACGTCCAGGCCGTAATGAATAAGATTTTCGACGTTTCCCTCCGCCACGACTCGCTCGGCTCGGCCTTCCGCAAACTCACCGCCCGCAGCTCCAGCATCATCCCCGTTGTCGAAGATCAGCGTCTGGTCGGCATTGTCACGCTGCAGAATCTCATGCACTCCATGGCCTTGCTGGCCGAAAGCCGCAAACTCCGCCGCAACCAATCTGAATCCTGAGAATGGAGCACGGCGTCCCGCCGGATGTCACCGATGCCTCCTCACTCCGCTGCCGGTACCATCCTGCCAGCCGCCCCTTCTCCTGCCACCGCGAAGTTTAAGATGTCTGCATGCCCGAGAAACCTTCGTCGCCGCCAACCATAAGAATCGCCCCACGCGGTGCCACTCGCCTCAAATCCGGCCACGTCTGGGTCTACCGCTCCGACATCCTCTCGGCCGCTGGCATCCCTCCCGGCTCTCTCGTCGCTGTCGCCGACGATCGCGGCAAGCCCCTCGGCACCGCGCTCTATTCCACATCCTCTCAAATCGCCGTTCGCCTGATCTCGCACCGCCCTGTCGCCGATCTCGCTGCTTTGCTTCGGGCGCGCATCGCCAGCGCGATCGCCTACCGCGAGCCGCTGGTGCGCGACACCAATGCTTACCGCCTCGTCTTCAGCGAGGCCGACTTTCTTCCCGGGCTCATCGTCGACCGCTATAACGACATCCTCTCGCTGCAAATTCTCACCCAAGCCATGGATGCCAACCCCGTTCGCGAATTACTCATCTCTTCTTTGACCGAACATCTGCAGCCGGCTTCCATCGTCGAACGGGTCGATCTGCGCGTGCGCGATCTGGAAGCTCTTCCGCCCCGCCCCTCAAGCCCCCTGCAGGGAACGAAAACCGCAACCCAGTTCGCCATGAACTCGGTCCAGTTCCATTTCGACGCGCTCGAGGGCCAGAAGACCGGAGCCTTCCTCGATCAGCGGGAAAACTACGCCGCCGCGGCGCAATACGCGCATGGCGATGCTCTCGACGTTTTCTGTTATCAAGGAGGCTTTGCCCTCCACCTCGCGCCGCATTGCCGGCATGTCACTGCCGTCGACAGCTCCCGCCCCGCGCTGGAAGTTGCCGACCAGAACGCCGCCTTGAATGGTCGTGACATCGAGTGGATCGAGGCCAACGCCTTCGACCTCCTCAAGGACTACGCCGCAGCCGGTCAGCCGTACGACACGGTCGTCCTCGATCCTCCCGCCTTCGCCAAGACCAAGCGCGATTTGGACGCCGCCATGCGCGGTTATAAGGAACTCAACCTTCGCGCCCTCAAGATGCTGCGCCCCAACGGCATCCTTGTCACCTGCTCCTGCTCCTATCATGTCAGCGAATCCGCCTTCCTCGAAATGCTGGCCAGCGCCGCCTCTGACGCCCATCGCACGCTCCGGATTCTGGAAGTCCGAGGACAAGCCAGAGACCATCCTATCCTCCTGAATGTCCCGGAAACTGCCTACCTGAAGTGCCTTATAGCGCATGTAAGTTAATGAAAATAAAATTATATTAAGTAGTTGACAATCTTACGCTAAACTTTTATGATCATTATACGCTAATGATGCATCTAACGAAGTGACCGCAGCCAGCGTTCGAGGCCGGTCGCGAATTCCAAAATTTCCTGATCAACCAATCTTTGAAGGAGGATGTAACCATGACCGTATTAACCCGTTGGGAGCCGTTCCGTGAGTTTGCCACCCTGCAGGACCGCATGAATCGCCTGTTCCGCGAGTCCTACAACGACGCAGGCCGGGATGAGTCCCTCACAACCACCAACTTTGCCCCCGCTGTCGATGTCTACGAAGACGAGCACAAGGTCACGTTGAAGATCGAAGTGCCCGGAATCGACGAGAAAGACATCAACGTCCACGTCGAGAACAACACCCTCACCGTCCAGGGCGAGCGCAAGATCGAGAAGGAAGAGAAAGAAGAGAACTATCGCCGCGTGGAGCGTCAGTATGGCAGCTTCACCCGCACCTTTACCCTGCCTCCGACCGTGGACACGGATCATGTATCGGCGCGCTACGACAAGGGCGTACTGAGGATCGATCTGCCCAAGAAAGCCGAAGCCAAGCCCAAGCAGATCAAGGTCAATGTGGGCTCCGAGAAGGGCGAAAAAACGCTCGAAGGCAAAGGCCCCGGCAAAGCCGCATAAGCTGACGATAGCCCTGTGGGGACAGCCGCCTCGGCTGTCCCGCGATGGCGAAGCGGAGCGGCCGCGGCTAATTGCCCACGCCGCCCGAAAGCAGCGTGGAACAGCGGCGCTTCAGCGCCGCGTTTAAGGCAGAACAATGCGGGCTTTAACCCCTGAGGTTCGCGGGAGGCGGCAGAGGTGGCCGCCTCCCGTTTTTCCTTGTTCTTCGCCGGGCTGGCCGATTCGCTCTGTTTGGCTCACAATGATCGCTGAGGTCTACTCTTGAGAGAGACGATCGCGGCGATCAACCAAATTCATGCCGATGGCGTGATCGGTAAGTATGCAATTGGCGGCGCGGTAGGTGCAACCTTTTATCTTGAACCCGCGGCCACGCTAGATCTCGATATTTTCGTGTCCCTACCAATTTACGAACACCTGAAGTCACGAGGCGGTAAAGTGCAGGACGAATATATTGTCATCGGCGGTTGGCCAGTTCAATTCCTTCCGCCAAGCAATGATTTGGAAAGGGAAGCAATTGCAGAAGCTGTATCCACGACCGTCGAAGGCGTTGATACCTGGGTTATGTCCGCCGAACATTTAGTGGCAATTGCGCTCCGAACTGGGCGCGCGAAAGATTACAGCCGCATCCTGCAATTTGTGGAGCAGGGGGCTGTGGATCACGAAAAACTGCAAAGCATTTTGCAACGCAATGGCTTGACCCAGAAGTGGCAGAAGTTTAAGCAGAAATACCTGGAAGACGCAAAATGAGCAAACCCAAACTGCGCGCGCGGCTGGCGTCACTCAGCTTCACCGAAAAGATCAAAATTCTGGAAAAGCTGCGCGAGCGCAGCGCGAAGATTGCCGGAAGCGGGCTTCGCAAGGATCGGAATGGCCGCGGCACGAAAAGAAATTCCGAATCAGGCAAATAACCGCTTGCAACCCGCGCAACGCCCGGTTTCTCAAATTACTGAATTACAAAACTACTAAATTACTCAATTATCAAATCATTAAAGCGAGGTTCTCATGCCCATCCGTTGGGACAAATTTACCGTGAAAGCGCAGGAAGCCGTCCAGCGCGCCAGCCAGCTCGCCGCCGAGCATGGCAATCCCGAACTGCTGCCGCTGCATCTGCTGGCCGCGCTGCTCGAAGACAAGGAAGGCATCGTTCCGCCGGTGCTCGAGAAAATCGGCATCGGACCGCAAGCCGTACTGAGCCAGGTCTATGGGGAAATTGACAAGCTCCCCAAGGTCTCGGGAGCAGCCGCTCAACCCGCGCTCTCGAACGAAGTCAACAAGCTGCTGGAGCAGGCCTTCAAAGAGGCTTCCAATTTCAAGGACGAATACGTCTCCACCGAGCACCTGCTGCTCGCCATGACGCATCTCAAGCGCGACGCGGCCCAGCAGATTCTTTTCCAGTTCGGCGCCAGCTACGACGCAATCCTGAAGGCGCTGACCGTGGTCCGCGGATCGCAGAAAGTCACCGACCAGAATCCCGAAGCCAAGTACCAGGCGCTGGAGCGTTACGCTCGCGACCTGACCGAGCAAGCCCGCCGCGGCAAGCTCGATCCCGTCATCGGGCGCGATGAAGAAATCCGCCGCGTCGTCCAAGTTCTCTCCCGCCGCACGAAGAATAACCCCGTGCTGATCGGCGAGCCCGGAGTCGGCAAAACCGCCATCGTCGAAGGACTCGCGCAGAGAATCATCTCGGGCGACGTTCCCGAGGTTCTGAAGAATAAGCGCGTCGTCGCGCTCGATCTCGGAGCCATGCTCGCCGGCGCCAAATACCGCGGCGAGTTCGAAGACCGCCTTAAAGCCGTCCTCAAGGAAATTGAAGACTCGCAAGGCCAGGTCGTCCTCTTCATTGACGAGCTGCACACGCTGGTCGGCGCAGGCGCGGCCGAAGGCGCCATCGACGCTTCCAACATGCTGAAGCCGGCGTTGGCTCGCGGAGAGCTTCGCGCCATCGGCGCCACCACACTGAACGAATACCGCAAATACATCGAAAAAGACGCTGCCCTTGAACGCCGCTTCCAGATCGTCTTTGTGGGCGAACCCAATGTTGAGGACACCATCGCGATCCTGCGCGGACTCAAGGAGAAGTACGAAGTCCATCACGGCGTGCGCATCAAGGATTCGGCGATCGTCGCGGCCGCGACCTTGTCGCACCGCTACATTTCCGATCGCTTCTTGCCCGATAAAGCCATCGATCTGATCGATGAAGCGGCTGCATCGTTACGCATCCAGATCGACTCGCTGCCCACCGACATCGATCAACTGGAGCGCCGCGCCACGCAGCTGGAAATCGAAAAGCAGGCTCTGAAGAAGGAAGACGATCCGAACTCGAAGGAACGCCTGGCGGTGATCGAGAGAGAGCTCGCCGAGATTCGCGAAAAATCCAACACCCTCAAGGCGAACTGGAAAAAAGAAAAAGACGCCATTGCCCGCATCCGCGCGCTCAAAGAAAGAATCGAGCAGCTCAAGACCGAAGAGCAGGCCGAAGAGCGCAAGGGAAACCTGCAACGCGTCGCCGAAATCCGCTACAGCCTGATTCGCCAGGCAGAAGACGAGCTCGCCCGGCTGAGTAAGCAAATGGATACTCAGGGAAGCCGGATGCTCAAAGAAGAGGTCGACGAAGAAGACGTCGCGCGCATCGTCTCCAATTGGACCGGTATTCCCGTCGCCAAGATGCTCGAAGGCGAGGTCAAGAAGCTGGTCACCATGGAGGATCGCCTCCGCCAGCGCGTGATCGGACAGGATCCAGCTTTAGAACGCGTGGCCAACGCCATTCGCCGTTCCCGCGCCGGGCTCAGCGATCCCAAGCGTCCCATCGGTTCATTCATCTTTCTTGGACCAACCGGCGTCGGCAAAACCGAGCTGGCTCGCGCCCTCGCCGAATTTCTCTTCGACGACGAGCACGCGCTGCTCCGCATCGACATGTCCGAGTACATGGAGAAGCATTCGGTCGCGCGCTTGATCGGTGCGCCTCCCGGCTACGTGGGCTACGAAGAGGGTGGACAGCTCACCGAACAAGTTCGCCGCCGTCCCTATGCGGTTGTGCTTTTCGATGAGATCGAGAAGGCGCATCCTGACGTGTTCAACGTCCTGCTCCAGATAATGGACGATGGCCGCCTCACTGACGGCAAAGGCCGCGTGGTGGATTTCAAGAACACGATCATCATCATGACCTCCAACATCGGCTCGCAGCTGCTGCAGGCCGATAGCCTGAAGTCCGAGCGCGATTTCGAAGAGGCCTCGCAGCAGGTGCAGAACCTGCTGCACACCCACTTCAAGCCCGAGTTCCTCAATCGCGTGGACGACATTATCGTGTTCCGTCCGTTGGGCAAGGAGCAGCTGGTCAAGATCATCGAGCTGCGGCTGGAAGACGTGCGCCGCCTGCTGGCCGATCGCAAGATCTCGCTCGAACTCACCGATGCGGCCAAAGACCTGCTGTTCACCCAAGGCTACGATCCCAACTTCGGCGCGCGTCCCCTAAAGCGCGCCATTCAGAAGCTCGTGCAGGATCCGCTGGCGCTGAAAATCCTCGATGGCGAAGTGCTGCACGGGGATCACGTGGTCGTGGATGCCGACAAGAAGGCGGGAAAGCTGACGTTCTCAGTCAGCGAGCGGGTTGGGGAAAAAGCTCCGGCGAAAGCGAGAAAATAAAACACCACGGATTTTCACGGATCAAATCCTCTTCTTTTCCTTATGTTTTGATCCGTGCGAATCCGCGCAAGTCCGTGGCCAACGAAGTTCCTGTGGCACACTAGCTGCATGCACCGGCTCACGCTTGGCAGTTTCGAACTCACGGCTTTTTCCGACGGCACCTACCCGCTCGATGGCGGCGCATTTTTTGGCGTGGTGCCGAAGATCATGTGGTCGCGCAAAGTAGGGTCCGACGACAGGAACTACGTCACCGCCGGACTCAACTCATTGCTGATTCGCACCGGCCGCCAGACCGTGCTGGTCGAAACCGGCATGGGCAACAAGCTGTCGGAACGCATGGTCAAGTTCTATGGCCAGCCCGCCAGGCTGATGGACAGTCTGGCCGAGGGCGGGGTCGCGCCGGAAGATATCGACATCGTCATCAACTCGCACCTGCACTTCGATCACTGCGGATGGAACACGGTTCGGGATGCAAATGGCAAGATCCTGCCCACCTTTCCCCGCGCGAAATATTACGCTCCGGAGGGCGAATGGCACTACGCCCGCAATCCCAGCGAGCGCGACGCTATCAGCTATATTCCCGAGAACTACAATCCCCTTGTGGCCAGCGGTCAAATGACTCTGCTCAAAGGCGGCGAGGAAATCGTACCCGGCATTTCCGTCAAGACCTTCCGCGGTCACACCGCGCACATGCAGGCCATCATCGTAGAAAGCGAAGGCAAGACCGCGTGTTACATCTCCGACCTGATGCCCACCACCTGGCACATTGATATGACCTGGGGCATGAGCTTCGATCTCTATCCGCTCGACACCATCGAGAGTAAGAAGCAGTACTACGCGCGCGCAATCCCAGAGAAGTGGCTGACCGTCTTCACGCACGATCCGAAGACGCCATGGGCGTACATCGAGAAGGACGCCTTAGGGAAGATGGTGGCGCGAGGAGTGTGAAAGGGAATACCGACTCGGCTCCTGCACGGGGCCGGGCCGCCACGGATGTTTCCGGCCAGGATAGCTTCGCGTGGGCAACAATCCTATTCCTGCCTCGTGACCTCGGCTGTTTCGCGGGCAAGGCCGGGCGTGCTCGCCAATCTCGCTTCGAAGAAATCTTCCACCCGGCTGAGAATCTCCCGCGCGGTTTTCGACTCGTAGATCTCCTTGCGCAAGCCCGCGCCGCCGGGAACGCCGTGCGTGAACCATGACGCGAACTGCTTCATCTTGCCGACCGCGTCAGGGAGTTCCTCTTCGATCAGCATCTGGAAATAGGTGCGGATCATCTGGTAGCGATCGAACTCGGAGGGCCGGTCGTAGGCGTTCGTGGAACTCGTGGAGCCCCGGACGCCCTCGTCCGGGGTCGCCGAGGGCCAGGTTGACTCCTGACCAGGGAACACGCTGCCAACAGCAGCTGTCGAGCTGCGCTCGATAGGGCGGACGAATGCGTCCGCCCCTACACGATTCATCGCGGCGCAGTACTGCTCAATCTGGCGGAAGATCCACGGATTGGACGGAGCGCTGCGGCCGATCATGACCGCGTCGCATCCCGTCTGCGTCACCATGGCGCAGGCGTCTACGGGAGTGCGGATGTCGCCGTTGCCAATCACGGGAATGTTGACCGCATCTTTGATGGCGGCGATCCATTCCCAGCGGGCCTGTCCGCTGTAGCCCATCTCGCGCGTCCGGGCGTGAAGCGCGACCGCAGCTAGTCCACATGATTCCGCCATGCGTGCCAGTTCGACGCAGACGATTTCTTCGTCATTCCATCCGGCGCGAAATTTCACCGTGAAGGGAATCGTCACGGCAGCCCGCACGGCTTCAAAAATCTTGCCGATGGCGGGCAGATCCCGCAGCAGGCCGGAGCCCCCATTGCACTTCACGACTTTTTTCGCAGGGCAGCCCAGGTTCAGATCGACGAGGTCGAAACCGAGCCCTTCTACCATGCGCGCGGCCTCAGCCATGACCTTGGGATCGCTGCCGAAAAGCTGCGCCGAGATGGGGTGCTCGTCTTCGTAGAAATGCAGGTAGCGCTTGGCCTTCTGGTCTTTCTTCCGCAGAACGCCGTCGGCCGAGGTGAACTCGGTCATGATCAGTCCGCATCCCCCAAGGTTCCGGATGAATCGCCGGAACACAGTGTCGGTTACGCCCGCCATGGGCGCCAGAACTGTAGCGGGTGAGATCGCGACGGTGCCGATCTGGAGCGATTTTGGGACAGGCTTTAGCGCTTCGGCCGCGGGAGCACCCACGCCACAGACAGTCGAATTGTCCCAGAATTTGCGCATTTCGCCCGTCCCTCTGCAGTACAAAAAACTCACCACGGGAAGCACGAGGTCTCCGTGGATCATTCTATTCGAGCTTCCAAGCAAAAGCCCTCGCCTTGGCGAGGGCTGAATTTTGACTCGTGCGGATCCGTGGCCTACTTCTTCGCCGCCTCGGTCGCCTTGGCGTATTTGCGGCGGAAGCGCTCCACCCGGCCAGCGGTGTCCATCAGCTTCTGCTTGCCGGTAAAGAACGGATGACACGCCGAGCAGATTTCCACGCCGATATCGCCCTTATGGGTGGACCGCGTATTGAACGTGTTGCCGCAGGCGCAGTGCACACGCACTTCGTGATAATTAGGATGAATAGCTGCTTTCATGGGACTTTAAACCTCGATTCGAGTCATTAGATTCTACCGGATTCGCGCAGGATTCAGCAAACCGGTTCCCTCGCTCCTCTGATAAAGTGTTACTTTCCCCTGCCTGACAGCAATGCATTCCGCTCAGCGCCCAAGCCGGTGGATGGTGATTCTTGCCTTCGGGCTCGTGTACTTGTTGTGGGGATCGACCTATCTCGCCATTGACATTGCCGTGCAAACCATTCCTCCGGCTCTCATGTGCGGCCTGCGCTTCACCGTTGCGGGCATAATCATGCTGGCCGTCTGCGCTGCGACCGGGCGCAAGATTCTCTATTCCGCTCGCCAAATTGCCCTCGCCGCGGTGGTCGGCCTGCTCCTGCTGATGGGCGGCAATCTCACCCTTTCTTATGCGGAACTCGCCGTCTCCTCTGGGCTCGCCGCCCTGATTATCGCTATCACGCCGCTCTGGTTTCTCGTTCTCGACTCGCTGCTCTTGGGCGATCATCACATTTCCCGACGAGGCAAGACCGGCCTCCTGTTAGGGATTGCTGGCCTCTTTGTTCTGGTGTGGCCGCAACTTGAAGCTGGCACGCTCGGCCGTCGGGAGCTTTGGGCTTCGATCAGCCTCATAGGTGGCTCATTCAGTTGGGCGCTCGGTTCGGTGCTCTCGAAGCGCTGGCAGTCTGGCATGGACGTCTTCAGCGCCACGGGCTGGCAGGTGCTCGCCGCAGGCGCCGGCAATTTTGTCTTCGCAATTTTCGCCGGAGATTTCTCCCGGGTCGTGTGGACCTCTCGCAGTCTGGCCGCCGTCGGCTACTTAGTCGTCTGCGGCTCCTGGATCGGCTATACCGCCTACATCTGGCTTCTTGAGCACGTCCCAACGTCCAAAGTTTCCACCTACGCCTACGTGAATCCAGTAGTCGCGGTTTTTTTAGGCTGGCTGATCCTGCATGAGAAAGTAGACCGTTTCATCCTGGCTGGCAGTGCAATCGTCGTATTGTCAGTGATTCTGGTTACCAGCGCCAAGGTGAGAGAAAGAACCGTCGCCGAAGAACTCCCTGCGGTAGAAGCAGCCGGAGACTGAACAGACGTAAAATGCAGATCTCGGATTGGATTGCCCCGCTCGCCGCCATTCGCTATCTGAGATTTCAATCTGAAGTCTTATTCTGATGTGGTCTTTCACTTCGCCTCTTCATCCTCCTCCGCGTCAGTCACCACATCCACTACATGCCCACGGATCGCAAACGTCTGCTTTGCCGCTCCCGTCGGCTCAAAACTCACGCGCACGGGTCCGCGCTGCCACACCGGCGTGGGACAGGCGGAATCAGGCAACGCATCTTCCGCCGGTCCACCGCCAATTTCTTTTTTCAAAACAGCCTTGCGCCGGTTCAGTTGCGCGACAATGGCATACGTTTTCTTGCCATCGTCGGCAATTCCGCAATACGCTGCATAATCGCGATACCAGCTCGCCACCGAATAGAATGCGTCGAACTCCGGCAGATTCATTGGCGAGATACGGCCGGTCACTCGATCTACCAGCAGCCATCCCCCTCTCTGCCATTGCCAGCGCAGCCCCGTGTCCTGCGGCAGGCTGTCGTTCATCCGAAATACCCTCCTTACGACGAATAGACGCTCGGTCACCTCGTGCGGTGCTCCGAGCACGTACTCCTTCACGCGCCCATC
>DASYYT010000043.1:0-35707 GCA_035949755.1 Candidatus Sulfotelmatobacter sp. | reverse complement strand
GTAAAAAGGGCATCGACGCCGGGGACGAAAGCCCGGACCTCGCGCTTACCTTCTTCGAAGTGCTCGCGGAAGACAACGTCGGGATGAAGGCGGGGAGGACGCTCGCTGATGAGCTTGGCAGGAAGCTCGGGCAGCGCAACGTTGAGGGCCTGGGTGATGTTCATCGCAAGGAGTCGAGAGTGATGTTGGCGTCCATGCCGGGGCGCAGGTCTCCGCGGGGGCCTAGGAGTTCCACAAGCACTTCGAAGGTACTGCTGGCGGGATCGACCACCGGGCTGACTTCGAGTACTCGAGCTTTGTAGCTTTGGCCGGGAAGATCGGGCGTGGTCAGCGGGAGTTCCTGGCCGCGCTTGACGTGACCGATATAGCGCTCGGGCATAGTGAAACGCATGCGCAGAGGACCGTCGCCGGTGATCCAGAAGATACGATCGCCGCTGGCGACCTGCTGGCCTTCGCGGACATAGCGGCGGGCTACGACGCCAGAAAACGGGGCGCGAATGCGGGTCTTCTCCAGTTCCAGTTCCAGGGAATGCTGGTTGGCTTTGTCCGTCACCAGCATTTCCTCGACTCGTTGAACTTCGTAGTGTTCCTCTTCGGCCTTGTACTTGGCGTGCTCGAATTGCTCGAGAGGAATGAGCTGGGCGTCCCATAGTTTTTTCGCGCGATCGAAGTCCGCATCGAGAACTTTGGCTTCCGATCTCCAGCTATTGAGGCCGGCTTCGGTGCCCAGAGTTTTGGAGCGGGCGGCTTCGAGCTCGGAGGTGAGCTGGCGGTCATCGAGTTCGGCGAGCACATCCCCGGCACGGACGCGAGCGCCGACGTCGGAGTTTAGCTGGGCAACGATGCCTGCGCGCTGGGCTAATAGATCGAGTTGATGCTCGACAATCAGCGGGCCAGAGACGGTGACCGGCGCGTGTATCACAGGTGGAGCGGGGGTGGCGGGAGTGGAGACAGGGGCGGAAGTGGTGGCGGCAGCGACGCGGTCCGGAGTTTGGACGGAGCAGCCGGTAAAGATGAGCAGCCCCAATCCCAGCGGAACAGCGGCGACGATGTGACGTTTCATGCGAGGCTTCCTTAGATACCAAACCATGACCAGAGTCGTGAATACAGCCAAACCAGCGGTCTGCGGAACAGCACATAACCGGCGGGATACCAGCCCACTCGCACCTTGCCGCGGCCTTCCATGCCGGCGCGAATCGCTCTGTCGGGATTGGCAATCGCGACACGTGCAAAGAAAACGCGCGCGTCGCCAACCAAGGCTCCCTTGGGGCTGACCAGGGCCACGCTGCCGTGAAAGGTTCGAGTGGGGAAGCTGTTCAGCTTCACCGACGCTGCGGAGCCGGCGCGCAGCAAGGCGGCATCTGTATCATCGATCGCGACATCGACGACGGCGCGTGAGGTGTCGACAACTTCGGCCAAGCTGTCCCCGTACTGCAGGCGACGACCGACCATGTTCTCGACATGCGGTGTTGCCACAAGGCCATCGATGGGCGAGCGCAATTGCGTTTTGTCGAGCAACTCCTGGTCGCGCGCGACTTCCGATTTCCAATAGTCGGCTTGCACGCGCTGAACTCCGGCGCTGGTGCCGTCGTTAGTCGCGAGGGCGTGGTTCATCTCCAGCAGAGCGGTCTGAAGTTTCGCCTGAGCCTGGGCCAGCATGGCGCGGAAATCCCAGTCGGCGAGTTCTGCGACGACCTGTCCCTTGCTGACTCGATCGCCCTCGTGCACATAAACGTTGCGAACGACGCCTTCGACCTCGGGTTGAATCTGGGCCGAATGCAGGGGAGCGACCAGAGCATCGCCGTCCACCCGCAGGGGCAAAGGGAATGCCGCCAGGAAGATGAGCAAGAGTGCAGATGCGGCGAGGATCAGCGCGCGGCGCCGCTTCTCCAGGGCCATAAATTTCCGTTTCTTTTCGAGCATGGGCTGGAGAACGGAAATAAATGGGACCTCTTTGTACATCTGGGCGTTCCGCAAGGCGACGGTGGCCTGTCCAGCAATGACCTGCAGGACTTCGATATGTGCGGGAGAAAGGAAATCGGGGTCGGAGCTGACCAGACCCAGGATGCCTACGCGTCCGGTATCGTCGTTCAAAGGGATGGCGTAGAACGCCCGCATGCCGGAGTTTTCGAAATAGCTCTTGAACTTGGCGCGGGTTTCTTCGCGCGGGCTGTCGATAATATCGCCGTGTTGGCGGACGTCGACGATCCCTTCCGACAAGAGGCTCCAACGCAAAGCGTCGTTCAGCGGGGCGATGTCAGGGGCATCGGGATCGACTTGCGTGATCCCGCTGACCGCGCTGAGCTTGTATTTCCCGCCTTGCTGCAGGGCGATGGCGGCGCGCTCATAGGGGATCAGGGCTTGCGGGGCATCGACGATCGTCTGCAATACTCTCTCCAAGTTGAGCGTGGAAGTGATTTCGCGGCTCACCGTGACCAGCATTTCGAGAACTTCGACCTTGCGCTCGGCCAGCAGCAGACTGGCATTGTGGAGAGCGATGCTGGCAGTTTCATTGAGGCTGGTGAGGACGAAAAGGTCATCCTCGTCAAAGGGGGCTCCGTCCAAGCGATTGATCGCTTCGACGACTCCGACCAATGAGCCTTTGTCGATGAGCGGCACCACCATAATGGAGTGGACCTGACCGTCTTCTACGGGCTGGTTGCGGCGAGCGAGTCGCTCGTCCGACGGGTCGTGAATTAACAACGGCTCGCCGTCATTGGAGACATCGGCAGCGATGCCTTCACCTGCTTTTTGGGTCATATTCTGGCGAGTAGTGGGATCATCACCCGCTTGCTGCATCAGCAACAGACTTTCGTCGCCCTGGAGCAGCCAGAGGTTGACGGCGGAGCATTCGAGCATCTCGCGCATCTTGCCGCCGATGATAGGGAGCAGTTCATCCATCTCGAGAGTCGAGCTGAAGACTTTCTCGATATCGTAGAACTGGGTGAGACGGGTGATGGAGTTGAGCGAATTGTTGCGCTCTTCTTCATTGGCTTGCGAGGCTTTCAGAGCGCGGGCGGCGAGATCGCAGAGAGGTTCCAGTTCCTCGAGGGCAGCCTGATCGGGAATGGCGTCGAAGCTGAGAATCTCGATGGCCCCGATCACAAGGTCATCGGCAAGCAGGGGCAGGCATAGCAGGGCCTTCAGCGTGCGGCGAATGTTGAGGTGGGCGTATTCTTCGCGCACCAGCATTCGGCCTTCGTAGATGGCGGGCACCGAGTCGCGCAACAGGGAAGCGAGGGTTCCAGCTTCTCCCCGCACAGTCTGGTCGGGCTGGGCGCCGTCGCCGACCGTGGCACGGGCCGACCAGCACAGGCCCTCATCGTCCTCCAGTAACAGGTACAGGATGCAACTGGCGCCGGGGAATCGTTCGAGCACAGTTTGGGCGATCAAACGGGCACGTGCGGCCGTCTCATTGAGAGCGAGCAATCGCGAGGCAAAGCCCGCGATATTAAGGTCCAGATTCGAACCAGGGGTGGTTGTCATGATTTGTGCTTCGAGACCGCACAACTGGAGCCGGGGGAGGAACAACTTCTAACTTGCAAAAATCGCAAGCTTCTTCTAATTTGAGCGGGCACTTTATCAGAGGCTTTGCTCAGAGTCAATATAATCTCTGGGACTTGCTGGTGGGCGTTTAATTCAGGGTCAGGCGAGGGCGTGTGGAGATTGAGGTTCGGAACCGGGGGGAAGTGAAGCTGATTAAGCTGACGGGCAGGCTCACGCTGGGCGATTCAGTGGACGGGCTCCGGGCCACACTGGATGATCTTTTGGCCACCGGGGCGAACCAGTATGTCCTCGATCTGGGCGATGTCGCCATGGTCGATTCCAGCGGGATCGGATTGCTGGTCATGTACCTGAATAATGCAAAGCAGCGCGGCGGATCGCTGAAGCTGCTCAATCCCTCGAAATTTGCGGTTCAAACCCTGAAGATGATCGGACTCTTGAATCTTTTTCAGGTCTTTCAGGATCAGGAAGAGGCGGTCGCCTCGTTCCAAGGCTAGAATCTCTTCAGGACTTCTACTTCTTTCTTCCACAGCCGCGAAGGTGTGCCTGCATGAAATTCGATCTTCCTTTGTTACAAAGTTTGCCCAAGGTGCTGCTGCACGAGCATTTGGATGGAGTGTTGCGGCCGCAGACGGTGATTGAACTGGCGGAGAGCGCCGGGTACGCGGATCTTCCCACCAGGGATGCCGAGGGGCTGGGAAAGTGGTTTCATCAGGGGGCGAACCAGGGCAGTCTGGCGAAGTATCTGGAAGGATTCAAGCACACGATCGCGGTGATGCAGACGGAAGAAGCGCTGGAGCGCGTGGCCTACGAGCAAGCGGAAGATTTGAGCCGGGATGGCGTTGTCTATTACGAGACCCGATTTGCCCCGCTTTTTCATACCAAGAAGGGACTGACCCATCAGCAGGTGGTAGCGGCGGTGCTGAAGGGAATGGCGCGCGGGCGGCAGGATTTCGGGCTACAGCCGGGTTTGATCATTTGTGCGATGCGAAACATGAATGTGTCGCTCGAAATGGCGGAGTTGGCGGTGGATTTCCGCGAGCGCGGCGTGGTGGGTTTCGATCTGGCGGGAGAAGAAGGCGGGTTTCCTCCGAAGAAGCACGTGGACGCTTTCCATTACATCCAGCGGGAGAATTTCAACATTACGATCCATGCCGGCGAAGGTTTTGGCAAAGAATCGATCTGGCAGGCGATCCAATATTGCGGGGCGCACCGGATCGGACACGGGACGCGGCTGATCGACGATATTGCCGTGGCCGACGGAAGAGCGGTCAAGCTGGGGGATCTGGCGCAATATGTGCTGGACAAGCGAATTCCGCTGGAAGTTTGTTTGCTCAGCAACGTTCATACGGGAGCGACGCCGAGCCTGGCGGAGCATCCGTTCAAGATTCTCTACCAGGAAAAATTTCGCGTGACGCTCAACACCGACAATCGCCTGATGAGCGATACCAACATGACCAAAGAATTCGAGGCGGCCGCAGAAACTTTCGGGCTCACGCTGGACGACTTTGAAAAAATCACCATCAATGCAATGAAGAGTGCATTTCTTCCCTATGGGCAGCGCTGCGACTTGATCTACAAGACCATCAAGCCGGGATATGCGCGGGTGCGAGAAAAACTGGCAGGCAAGGGCTGAGTCGAGTTCACTGATCACTGGAATCCGACATGGACAATCCCTTCATGGCGCGCGCGATTCAACTCTCTATCGACAACGTCATATCGGGGAATGGCGGGCCATTCGGAGCTGTGGTGGTGCGCAACGGCAGCATCATCGCCGAGGGAGTTAATCGCGTTACGGCAACGAACGATCCGACCGCACATGCGGAGGTGATCGCTATCCGCGAAGCTTGTGCCAAGCTGGGAAATTTCGAGCTGAAGGACTGCGAACTGTACAGTTCGTGCGAGCCGTGCCCGATGTGCCTGGGAGCGTGCTATTGGGCGCGATTGACGCGCATCTACTTTGGGAATTCGGCGGCGGATGCTTCCCGCGTCGGGTTCGATGACTCCTTCATCTACCGCGAATTGGTTCTGGAATTTGGACAGCGCTCGATCCCCATGATTCCGATGATGCGGGAGCAGGCGCTGGCGGGTTTTAAAGCCTGGCAGCAGAAGGCCGACAAGATCCAGTATTGAGCTTCGGTCGAAGGGCAAGGCCTGCGGAACTCTGCAAGGTGAAGAAGATTGCATAGCTGGCCGCCGAAAATGCGGGCTGGCTAAGAGTGGAGAGCGGCAAAGGTCTCCGTTTTGAACCCAACCACGAAGTTCAGGAGGTGCGGCGGGCCTCGGCTTCGGCCAGCCATCCGCGGCGCAGTTGGCCGGCGGGAATGCTCGACAGATACGGTTTGATGTCAAGGATGGGAGTTGCATCCAGCATGTCGAGGCCGCGGACGCGCAAGCAGTGCCCTTCGCGGCCGAGAAGTTCAACAATGGTGAGCCCAATCGGATTCGGGCGCCGCGGCGAGCGCGTCGCGAAGACGCCGTGGGCGCGATTGTCGCAAGGCGGCGTGCCGCAAAGTTCGAATTCTCCCGCACGATCGAACACCCACAGAACGATCAGGTGCGAGAAGCCTTCAATGTCGGCGAGTCCGGCTTCGAATTCGGGGAGAATTTCGAGAATGCCTTCCGCTTCATGCTTGGCGCCAAGCCCCTTGGGAACTTCTTGCGTATTTTTGTAAGGACTGCGAACGTAGCCGATGGGCCGGGGAGCAAACATAGTAGATTTCCAATCGCGAACTTTAGATTTCCGATCATGGATAATTTGAGATTGCAAATTTCAGAATGCAGAATCAACGACGAACAGGTTTTTCAATCTGCAACTAAATCTGCAATCGAAAATTATCCAAAATCTGCCATTGCTAGGAGTCGGACTTGACCTTCGGCTCTTTGCGGTGCTCTTCCGTATCCACGGAGTAGAGCATGTAGTGATCGAAGCTGTGGCGGCGGTAGTAACGATGTTTGCGGAAATCGAAATAAATCTCCGCGCTCTTGGGCAGCCAGAGCGTGGTCTTTTTCCTGGGAAAGGGAATCGGACCGTATTCCACAACCTGGTGCTCGCTGAGGAGCTGAATCTCGGGCATCGGCTTCACCATCTCGGCTTCGATGCGGACAATCTGGAATTGGTCAGCCGTGATCCAGGCCCGGCCTTTGAGGCCGACGGAATATAGCTGATTGCCAACTTTGTAGCTGTGCATGCGGTTGGGGCGATCGTCGCGTTGGCGAAAGTGGACCAGCCAGGTCGCCTGCCCCTGCCAGTCGCCGAGCCCCTCACAGATCATGTCGAAGTTGTCCCGCATGTGAGGATGAAGGACCAGGGCCAAGGCAGCGAAGCCGGTGCTGGCGATATGGTCCGGATAGCTTTCCGCGCCAAGTTTGTCGGCACGGTATTCGTCCACTGCGAGCAATCCCGGCTTTGGCTCGGAGATCGAAGCCACGTAGTTGTACTTGCGCGTTTCGGTACGAACGGGGATGCCGAAAGGATCGAGTGGTTGATGCAGCAAATCTTCAACGGCGGCGAAGCGAGCCACGTCATCCACCAGTTCCTGCACGCGCAACCCGGATTCTTCGATCACCTGTGCGACCGGGCATGTGACCGCGGGTGCAACCGGTGGTTTCAACTCGTCCACACCGGGCGGGTGCCAGGATTTCACTGTCAAGCCTGGCGCAGGAAGAGCAGCGAGAGGATCCACCCCAGGCGCTTTGACTTCTTTGATGGAAGCTTCATCGGGGTTGGAGGTGTTCTCGTTGCGGTCGTTAATCCAGGCGATCAGTCCGCGCACTTCTCCCGCGAGGGGATGATGCGGGGACTGTTTCAGGAAAGTGTTCAACGCCTGCAGGCCCTGCTGATTGTCGCCGAGTCCAAGCAGCGCCTGGCCGAGCACAAGCTGGGCAGGCCCGGCAGCAGATTTTCCTATTTCGATCGCAACCTGGGCTTCGTCACGCGCCTTGCCGTAATCGTTCTGACGAAGATAGGCATCCGCCAGCAGATTGTGGGGAAGCCAGTTGTCGGCGTCGGCGACCACGGCCCGCTCCAGAGCTGATCTAGCGGCGGGGTAATCCTGCCGCTCCAGCCCAGCTTGGCCTAGCAGAGTCAGCGCTTGCGCATTGTGCGGGCTTAGATTTGCGGCCGTTCCAAGGTAAGTGCCAGCTTGCGCGAAATCCTTCTTCTGAAAATACAGATAACCGAGGAGAAAATTCAGTTCTGCGCTCGAGGGAGCGAGCTTGTAGGCCTGATCCAATTCTTTCTGGGCATGAATAAGATTGCCGGCCTTTAGAAGCGAAATTGCATGTTTGGCTTCTTTCCGCGCCTTGGGCGACATGATGCTGGCGGCCACGTCAAGATTGACGGCCTCAGGATCGTGCCGCAGGACGATGTTGATCTCCGCAGGACGCAAAGAGTTGTCGACCTGCAATTCCTGGTGAGTGCTCACATATCCGACCGCGCTCACTTCGATGTCGTAACTTCCGTAGGGAACGTTGGTGAAGACGCCCTTGGAAGTATCTTCCGTGGTCTGCCACAGCACGGATTGATTCGACCGGTTGACCAGCTTCAATAAGGCCTGGCGATCGAGTTTTACCGAGGTGCGCTCGGCGAACACGGAGAAGATGAGCACTCCCGTTCCGGGCGCGGTTTGGTAGGCGACCGAAAAATCCTGCAGCGGGCGAGGATCACTGAGTTCGCCACGCTGCGCCCATACGGCGGAGACCAGCAGAAACAGCGGCAGCAGGCGAAGGCAAAAGAGTCCTACGAAAGAGTACATGGGCATGGCACAGCCCCAAGGTGCTACGCCGAGCAGTGTGGCACAGCGCTTGGGCCGGGTCAAATAGAGCGGCTCCCATCCTAAATGCCGGTAACTCGGGGCAGGGCGCAACTAGGATGAGGTTTTTGGGGAGTCGGTTTGTTTCCGATCAATGGGAACAGGGGAGGCGTCGTCATCCTCGGTGTTTTTCTGGATGTACTGGACGATCAGGGAGATGCGGCGATTGCTGGGGTCGAGTGGAGCATCAGGCTTGCGCAATCGCTGGTCGGCGAAGCCGCGGACCTGCATGACCTGATCGGCGCGAACTCCATTGGCCTGCATCACGCGGCGGGCGGCATTGGCGCGGTCTGCCGAGAGTTCCCAGTTTCCGTAAGTGGCAGAAGGCGAGTAGGGTTGAGAATCGGTGTGGCCCTCGATGGAGAGCTTATTGGGAAGGCTGCCGACCTCCTGCGCCAGCTTCACTAGAAGTTCGGCGCCATCCGGCTTGAGCTTGGCGCTGCCGGTATCGAAGAAAGTGCCGGTGGCGGCTTCGGAGAGTTCGATGCGGAGACCTTCGGCGGTCACGGTCATTTCAATATGGCTTTTGAGTTGTTCGAAATCCGGCATCTGGCGCATCGCCTGTTGCAACTGCTCCTTCAGCCTGGGCATATTGTCGTGGGTGAGGACGAAGTTTTCGCCAGAGCCCTGCATGTTGGAGCCGACCTTGCGGGAAGTTCCGGTGGGATCTTTGAAGTAGCCACCGACAGCGACTTGAATCTGCTTGCTGCTGTTGAGCAGCCACAGGACAATGAAGAGCGCCATCATCGCGGTCACAAAATCGGCATACGCGACTTTCCATGCGCCGCCATGATGGCCGCCGTGAGCTCCCCTCTTCTTGATGATGAGGATGGGGCGCGGTTTGTCGCTGATATCCGGCATATCAGGCTGATGCGGCTGCGGCGGCGGGAGCGGCAGCTCCGCCACCGCGGCAGGCTTGCTCGAGTTCCTGGAATGAAGGGCGCACGTGCCCGGGTATCGCACGCCGGGCTACTTCCACCGCCATGATCGGCGCTGTGCCTTTGAGAAAGGACACCATGAACACGCGAAGCACGTAGAGAAATGCATGTTCCTCTTCCGCGGCTTTGGACATGTTGGCGGCGATGGGTCCGACCAAGCCGTAACAGAGCAGGATTCCCAGGAAAGTACCAACCAGTGCAGCGGCGACTTTGCGGCCGATTTCTTCGGGAGGGCCGCCCAGAGCGCCCATAGTGATGACAACCCCGAGCACCGCCGCCACAATGCCCAGACCGGGCAGCGAATCGGCCATGGTGCTCAGCGCAGTTGTGGGTTCCGTTGCGTCGTGGTGCTGGACCTCCATATCGAGATCGAGCATCTGATCGAGATCGAAAGCATCGACTCCGGTGATCGCCATGCGCAGGGAGTCACAAACGAAGTTGCGGACGTGATGATTCTTGAGAAAGCCCGAATTGGTGGAAAAGATGGCGCTCTTTTCCGGTTCCTCGACATCGGATTCGAGCGCCATTAGGCCTTCCTTGCGGGCTTTGTTGAACAGGTCGTACAGCATCTTCAAAGTATCGATATACGTCTGCTTGCCGAATTTGGAGCTGCCGAAGACGCCGCCGATTCCAGCAGCAATCTTCTTGATGATGTGCACGGGATTGGCGACGAGTACGGTGCCGATGGCGGCGCCTCCGATAATCAGCAACTCGGCGGGCTGCAGAAGCACCCGTATGTTGCCGTGTTCCATCAAGTATCCTGCGACGATGCAGCCGAACACGATAATGATGCCGATGATGGCAAACATTACTTGCTCCCAGGGATTGAACTGCCGGCGGATGAAGACGCGGTGGCAGAGCGGGCAATTGCAGTGGAGGCCGCAGGCAAGGAGTTCTGGGCTCGTTCGATAATCGAGGCGACCGAGTCTCCAGTTTGGGGCGTGGCCTGGCCGACAGAAAGAGGTAACGACCGGCGCTCGCCCCACCACTCGATGGACTCGCTGCCCAACCTGCTGGCAAGACGCTCGCACACCGACGGCAGTGCGTCTTCGCGGCATTCGCTCAGAATCACGAGGAACTGATCATCGCTCCAGCGGCCCACAAAGTCGGTTTGCCAGATCGCGCCTCTGAGTGTGTGTGCCAGCACGCGCAGCAGCGACGAAGCGGCTTCCAGCCCAAAGGACGCGCGAAAGTGGCCGAGTTCTTCTATGCGAAAGCAGAGAACTCCAAAAGGAACCTGCATTTCGGCGAAGGAGCGGAGAGACTGGCTCAAATGAAACTGCATGCTGGCGCTGCTGGAAATACCGGTGAGCTCATCCATGGCGCGCACCGGTTCGATTCTGTTCGTGTCGCAATCAAGATCGAGTGTGGCCATAGCCTCAAAAGTCTCAACCGCGCCGATAATGGAACCGTGAAGGTTGCGCACCGGCACTGCGCGCACTCGCACCGGAATTTCGTGCCCCGCCTTGTGCTGCAGGAACACGCTTCCGGCGGCAGCTTGTGCGCTCTTGATCGCACGGGCCAGAGGGCACTCTTGCTTGCAGACCTCGCCAACCGGTCGGCCGCAATGCAGCACGGGCTCATCCGCGCAGCAACGTCCCACCATGTCATGGCGCAGCCGCCCCGTAATGCGTTCAGCGCCGGTGCTCCAAAACAGGATTCTTTTGTGTATGTCGACGACGCAAAGCCCGGTGGGCAGATTTTCGAGAATGCTGCGGCAGATTTCAGCGTCATTGAAGATAGACATGATCGTGCGCGGAAAGCTCCGCGGCTATTCCATTCATCGGCAAAAATTCACAAGACTTCAAACGGTTGGGTACCAGCTAAGGCTGGAAGAGTCCTTTTTTCTTATACATACGCGGCTGGCACTTTTGTGGTGGGGATGGCCCGAACGTGCCATAGGCAGAATCCTGCAGCCTGCATTATTTTCTCTGGTGAGCAGTTCTGGGGGAGGGCTGCCCGGGCGTCCTGGACTCGAAAGGGTTCAGGGCGCTCGTCATTTGTGGGCAGAAATTCGGCTATTTTTCTACGCTCACCGCTTGTAAGTTCCCATCCATTGCGCCGTGGCCAGGATGTGCCCCTTCATCGCGGCTTCGAGTTCGGGCTTGCCGGCTTCTGAGTTCAGACTCACCTTTGTGTCCAAAGCAAACAGCTTGAAGAAGTAGTGATGCGGCTTGCCGGCGGGTGGGCAAGGGCCGTTGTATCCGGGCTTGTGAAAGTCGTTCTGGCCTTGCTCGGAGCCGTCGGAGAGGCGGCTAATTTTCTTTACGCCTTCGGGCAGGGAGCGCAGATTTGCCGGCAGATTCCATACGGTCCAATGATTCCAATTTCCAACGGGAGCGTCAGGATCGTCGACCAGCAGCGCGAAGGCTTTGGTTCCGGCGGGAGGATCGTTCCAGGCCAGCGGCGGAGAAACATCGGCGCCATCGCAGGTGAATTTTTTGGGAATCGCTCCGCTATTGGTGAAACTTGGACTGGAGATGGTCAGAGACATAGAGTTCTCGGTATTACTGGCGAAGGTACGAGATAGCCAGGGAACTATCCAGCACGCGAGGATAAGGGTTGTCGGCAGTACGAGCACCGTGCGCGATGGTTGCAAGACTTGCTTTCGACGCTGCAGGCATGATTTCACACCGCTCCTCCGCGAAGAGATTCAATTGGTGGAGATGGTGAAGTTCACGGTAATTCTCGCCTGGGTCTCGACGGCCTCGCTGCCTTGATAGTGTGGTTTGAAGTGCCACTGGCGGACGGCTTCCTGCGCCGCATTGGCCAGGATGGGAGGTCCGCTGAGCACGCGCAGATCCTGAATCAGGCCATCGCGGCCAATCAATGCCAGCAGGATTACGGAGCCTTCCACCTTCATCTGGCGCGCCATCAGGGGATACCCGGGCCTTACCGAGTGAGCGACGACTTCATCGGTGTCGGCAGAAACCTGGGCCTGCTCGGCGGCGTTGCGGGTTATGCTAGCCGCGGTGTCATTCGCATGGTCGGTTGCGGCTTCCGCGACTTGGGGCGGGAGAGAGGATCCGTCTTGCAATTCGACGCGTGTCGAGTTTGACCCGGGACGAACCAGTCGATGGTTGTCTCCGGCAACAACTTCTACTTCGAGCGGCGGAAGCACGGTCCGGTTGCTGATGGTAACGGGCTCCAGCGGGGTGGGTGATTCCGGCGCGGACGCGCTGGCCGTCACACTGCGCCGGGAGTGGCGCGCCGGAATCTGGCGCGGTGCTGCCGGCGCGGGCAGGGCTGGAGTGGTATTTGAAGAAGCTGCGGGAGTTGGTTGCGGAAGTTGGTCCTGGGCTTGCTGCGCGTCTGGAAACCAGAAATCGCGATCCCGATAGAGGACGAAGAGCAATGCTGCGAGCAGCAGCGTCAGAGCAATGACCATCAGGCGCTGTTGCTGGGCCGGAGGCTGCGGTGGGCGCGACTGCGGCCGCAACTGGGGAAGTTCCGTTTTGGGGGGCAACGGCTTCAGTTCAAGCATCGGAGACTGGCGCTCGAGAATTACTCCGGAATAGTATCCATGAAGCCAAAAGAAAAAACCACAAAAACGGCATTCCGATGCACCTGTGTGCAATTTTTTCCCGCTTGGTTGCCGGTTGACGTAACTTAGTGAGACATTGGGAATCCCATTGAAGGGCAGTTTGCCGGCATGGAATCAGGAAACTCCAATCCGGAGCGGGACAAAGATCCCGAGGCTCAGCCCGTCGAACCGGAGATAAAGACCGAAGCCGCAACCGATGCAGACGGCAGTGCGCCTGAACCTCTCCCGGCGCCTGCACCCTCCATCGTTCGTCCAAGTATGGATGAGCGGAGGCTTGCAAGTGTGTCCCGCCGGGAATTGCTCAAAGTTGCGCCCGTGCTCTTGCTGGGCGCGTTTGCGATTCCCGGCATTCAGGAGTCGCTGCTCAAGAAAGGATTGGGCTTCAGCGACTGGGCTTCAAAATTGCTGTTCCGCAGGGGACATCTGGCGCCGACTTTCTCCGATTCCGCACTTACGCCGTTCGAGAAGTTCCCCATCAATGACTACGACGTGGACGATCCGGGAGTGGCCTTGGAGAACTGGGCGCTGACCGTCAGTGGACTGGTGCACAAGCCGGGCGACTACCGGCTGGAGCAGATCAAAGCATTGCCGCGCCTGCGGCAGAATACGCGCCATGTCTGCGTCGAGGGCTGGGACGTGATTGGGCGCTTCGGAGGCGCGCGCCTGTCGGAGTTTTTGGCGATGATCGGCGCGGATACGTCAGCTCGATTCATCTCCGTGGCTTGCGCGGACGATTATTACGAGTCACTTGACATGGCGACGGCGCTGCATCCGCAAACGCTGCTTTGCTATGAGATGTATGACCAGCCGCTCACGCGCGAGCACGGGGCTCCATTGAGACTGCAAATTCCCACCAAGATTGGGTACAAGCAGGCTAAATATCTGACCGACCTGAAGGTCACAAACGTGTTGGACAAGGTTGGATATTGGGAAGATCAGGGATATTCCGGGTTTTACGGGCTGTGAAAAGTAATGGTTGATTGATGATTGTTGAATAAAATCCGTTGGCCAACGGTTCTTCAATCAAAAATTTACGATGATTAATTCCGAGAGGGCATATGAGTGGCACGGTAGTTGAAATCACCCGAGCCAAAGGTGACGAGAATGAAGTGGTGGGCCGCGCAGCGTATGAACATCCGCTGTTGGTGCGGATTTGCCATTGGCTGAATGCGATTTCGCTGTTCGTACTGGCGGGAAGCGGGCTGCAGATTTTTCGCGCTTTCCCCAGCTTTGGGGCAAAAATTCCGCAGAAGGATCTACTGAACTGGCCCAAATCTTTCGCCATCGGAGGATGGCTGGGCGGCGCTCTGCAATGGCACCTGACCTTTATGTGGATCTACATTGCGACGGGCGTGATCTATGTGGGATATGAGTTGTTGAGCGGGAACTACCGGCAAGTATTGTTTACGCATCGCGACATTCCGGGGGTTTGGCCGATGGTGAAGCATTATTTCTTTTTCGGTCCGAAGCCTGAGGTGCGCGAGGCCTACAATCCGCTGCAGAAAAATGCCTACACCTCGGCGATTGCGCTGGGGGCGCTCTCGGTGCTGACCGGATTGGCGATCTGGAAGCCAGTACAGTTCTCCTGGCTGGCGCGGCTGATGGGCGGATTTCACTGGGCGCGGTTGTGGCACTTCCTGGTGATGTGGGCGTTGCTGGCGTTTGTTTTCGGACATCTGGTGATGGTGGTCATTCACGGCTGGAACAATTTCGTTTCCATGCTGACGGGTTGGAAGAAGGATCCAGAGTACTGACGCGCAGGAAACGATGGCCGAAGCACACGTGGTGCTGAACAATCCGGCGATGACCCGCGAACAGGAATTGATCGCGCAGGTGCAACGCGGGCAGAACGAGTTGTTCTATGAGTTGGTGCGGCCATATGAAAGGCGCGTATACGCGGCGGCGCTGGCGATCTTGCGCAACGAAAGCGATGCGGAAGACGCGGCGCAGGAAGCGATGCTGAAAGCTTTGGCGAACATCCGGCAGTTTCGGGCTGAGGCACGGTTCAGCACCTGGCTCATTCAAATCACGGTCAACGAAGCGCTGATGCGGCGGCGGAGGGCACGCAACGCGGTCATGGAAGGTATTGACGATCATCGCGACGAAGAGGGCGAATACACGCCGCGAGATTTCGCCGACTGGCGCGAAATTCCCTCCGAGGCCTTGGAACGCAAGGAAGTCCGGGAGAAGCTAGCGCAGGCGCTGGCCTCACTGGACCGCAAGTACCGGGAAGTTTTCGTGCTGCGCGATATGGAGCAGTTGAATATTCAGGAGACGGCCGAGGCGCTGGGAATTTCGATTGCATCGGTCAAGACGCGGCTGCTGCGAGCGCGGTTAATGTTGCGCGATCTGCTTGCTAGAGGGTGGGAACAGGGATGGTTCAGCCGCCTGCCTTTTGAGAAGGGAACAAAGCCATGGTGAACTACGAATCCATGAAGTGCGAGCAGGTGTGGCGCGAGATTTCGAATTATCTGGAAGGCGATGCAGATGCCGGGTTGCGCGCGGCCATGGACGCGCATTTCCGGGCCTGTTCGCGCTGCAAATCGTTGCTGGAAGGCACGCGCAATGTGGTTCGGTTGTATGGCGACGAGCGCATGATCGAAGTGCCATCCGGCTTTGGACGAAGGCTGGAACGAAGGCTGGCTCGCAGCGGGCGAGTGCGCAGCGGGTGGGCGACGTGGTCATCGTGGATGATTCCGCTAGCCGCCATGCTGCTGATGGCCGGTGGATTGAAGCTGGCCAGCTCGCGGACCGTTCCGCATCCGCTTTTATCGGCTCATGCGCAGCCGGGGCATGGGATTCCTCCGGATATGATCGTCGTAGTTTCTACGGATGCGAAGGAGTTTCACGTACCGGGATGCCCGTTTATCCATAACAAAGATAAAGAACGAACCATGACCGCGAACGAGGCGCAACGGGAAGGATATATTCCATGCGTGCGGTGTATGCGGAAATATCTGGAAGTAGCGGAGACGGGGCATGCTGAAGCGGGGACCGAGGCCAGCGCGCATGGCGATGCTGAGCAAGAGAGCCTGCGTGGCAATGAGCCATGAGCCATGAGTATGTACTGGATGCGCATAGCTTGAATGGGGTGGGCAGGCTAGAGAGCTGGAACAAGTAATTTGGCGCGGGCTAACATGCCCGCGCCTTGAACTTTCTGTGCCCGAGTTAGTTGTTCTTCATTTCATCTTTCCTGGTGTCGTCTTTTTTCATGTCGTCGTGCTTCATGTTGTCCTGCTTCATCTCGTCTTTCTTCATCTGATCTTTCTTCGCCTTCTTCATCTTCCTGGATTTCTTCATCTGATCTTTCTTCATGGTGTCGTGCTGGGCGTCGTCTTTCTTCATGTCATCTTGCTTCATGGTGTCTTGCGCGACGGCGGCCAGGGAAGCGGCGAGCACACACGCCAGGGTCAAACTGCTGAAAAGTCTTTTCATGGATTCTCCTTGAGGGATTGTTGATTGGCAGCAGGTTCTTACCTGCGTGCAGACATGGGATGTGGGGCGCAGGAGGAAGTTACAAACGAAACTAGCAGGCTAGCTGGTCGCGGGTGAGTTTCAGGCCGTTGAGATTGCCCAAGGCGGTGACGGCAACGGCTTCGGTCTTGAAATATTCGTTGGCCAGGCTGGTGAGATCGTCGGCGGTAACGGCTTCGATGCGCTGGATCAACTCGTCTAGATCGTAGAAGCGGTCAAAATACATTTCCTGGCGCGCCAGATTCGACATGCGCGAGGTGCTCGATTCGAGCGACAGCATCAGGCTTCCCTTGAGCTGAGCTTTGGAGCGCTTCAGTTCTTCTTCGGTAACTGGCTCGGACTTCAGCTTATGGAACTCGCTGACCACCGACTGCACCACTTTGGCAGCCGAAGCGAGCGAGGTGCCGGCGTAGACGGCCAGGCATCCGGTATCGCGGTAGGGGTTAAGGTCGCTGTAAATCGAATAAGCCAGCCCCTGTCGCTCGCGAATGTTCTGGAACAGACGGGAACTCATGCCGCCGCCGAGCAAGGTATTGAGAATATAGCCGGCATGGCGCTTTTCGTGCGCAATCGGGTGGGCGGGAACCCCGATACAGAGCTGCACCTGTTCGAGCGCCTTCTTATTGCGCAGGATAATGCGCGAAACGATCTTCGGCGCCGAAGAATGGAAGCCATTGCTCATGGGCTTCATCTGTTCGAAATGGCCGGCTACCAGCTTGACGAATTCGTCATGATTCAAATTGCCGGCCGCCGAAACGATGATGTTGCCCGGCGCGAAGCGGTGCGCGTAGGCGTCGAGCACAGGCTCGCGTTCGAAGCGCTTTACAGTCTCCTTCGTGCCCAGGATCGGCTTGCCCAAAGGATGATCCTTCCAAAAATTCTGGGTGAAGATTTCGTGGACGAGATAGTCAGGATTATCCTCGTCCATCTTGATCTCTTCCATGATCACGCCGCGTTCGCGCGCAATGTCGGCGGCATCAAATACCGGGTTGAGCACCAGGTCGCTGACAATGTCGAGCGCGGTGGGCACGTGCTCATCGAGCACTTTGACGTTGAAGCAGATGCACTCCTTGGCGGTGAAGGCGTCCATATTGCCGCCGATGGAGTCGACCTGGCGGGCGATATCTTCGGCCGAACGGTGGGTCGTACCTTTGAAGACCATGTGCTCGATGAAGTGCGAGATGCCGTTCCATTTGGCATCTTCGTCGCGCGAACCGGTCTGCAGCCAGACGCCGATCGAGGCGGAGCGGATGTGCTGCATCTGCTCGGTGATGATGGTCAACCCGTTGGGCAGTTTCTGGCGACGAATATTGCGCACTTCCTGAGACATAGGAAATTCAGTTTCCGCAGTTACCACTTCGCAGTACGAGGCCGGCGACATACTTCGGAGGCGCCTTTCCTATTCTGACATACGGTCGAGGAGTGTGCGAGAATAACTTAAGCTTTTAGAATCATGAACTTAAATCAAATGCCACTGCTCGGAATGGATCGCGTGGAGCTGGCTTCGCTGGTGGACGGCTTGGGCGAACCGGGCTACCGCACGAGCCAAGTTCTTGATGCGGTTTACCGCCAGCGGGTTGATGGAATAGAGCAGATTTTGACGTTGCCGCAGCAACTGCGGGAAACCCTTGCAGCGAAAGGGGTTTCGGTCGGCTTCCCGAAGATTGAGAAGAGCTTCGTCTCCCAGGATGGGACGCTTCGGTATCTGATTGGCTTTGCCGACGGGCAGAGCGTCGAAACCGTATGGATGCCGGAGGGGGACGGAGGCGAGGCCGGGGATGGAACGGAGCCCGGGGACGCCGAAGCGACTGGCCAGCGCGGCTGGAACCGGGCGACGATATGCGTGTCGAGCCAGGTGGGCTGCGCAGTGGATTGCCGGTTCTGTCTGACCGCACTGCTGGGCGTGAAAAGAAATTTGACGGCAGGAGAAATTGTTGGCCAGGTCTGTGCCGTGCTCAAAGATCGAAAGGTGGCGCCCCCGCAGGAGCGGATCAATCTGGTGTTTATGGGAATGGGCGAGCCATTCCTGAACTATGACAATTTCATGAAAGCGGTCCGCTTGCTGGTGGAGGAAGTCGGAATTGCGGAGTCGCGGATGACGGTTTCCACAGCGGGGATTGTCCCGCGAATTCACGACTTCGGAGCGGAGAAGATTCGTCCCAAGCTGGCGATTTCACTGAATGCATCGAACGAGGAGTCGCGCACGCAACTGATGCCGCTGAATCGCAAATGGAATTTAGAGAAACTGATGGCGGCGGCCCGGGATTTCCCCCTGCGCAATCGCGAACGAATCACCTTCGAGTACGTGCTGCTGAATGGAGTGAACGACGCCGTCGAAAACGCGAAACAGGTGGTCGAACTGTTACGCGGCATGCGGGCGAAAGTAAATTTGATCGCGCTGAACCCCGGACCAGGAATTCAGTTTTCCACTCCCGCGAAAGAACGGGTGGAGGCCTTCCAGCAGATTTTAATTAAGGCGGGAGTTCCAACATTTGTGCGGCGTCCGCGGGGGCGCGATATCTACGCAGCGTGCGGCCAGCTCAAGCGTACGGTCGAGATTGCCACAGCTCCGGCACCGTAGATTCTTTGGTCCTCGCAGGAGCGGCATCGGCAGCGGGAATTTCAATCCGCAAAAGCAGAGATCCATCGGGCCCAAGCTCTCGGAAAATCTGACCACGATGTTCCTGGAGAATCCCCTGACAGGCACTGAGGCTTAAGCTGTCTTCGTCGGCGGACGAATTTCCTGGCGTTGAAGGCGCGGTCGCGGCGGCAAACTGCAGAACACAAATGCCCGGTTGCCGTCCGGTGCTGATGGTCAGGATCTTCCCCTCACGCTCAGTGAGCATGTGCAGGCAAATCGCAACCAACTGGAGGCAGACCTGCAGCAGTTGATTCGAGTCTCCCAGGACTTTGGGAAGCGCGGGATCGAGTTGGGTGTGCACTTCAACGGGCAGCGCTTCCCATTGCGGCTGCGTGAGCTTAACGGCGGTGCGCAGCAGCGTGTTGAGATCGAGCGGACTCTTGGAGGCGGGAGCCTGACGAGCAAAGCTGATGAGACTGGCGACTAGCGATCGGGTGCGGCGGACATGCTGACCGATTTTAGCGGCCAAAGACTTCTGGCTCGTGCTGAGTGGGGTGTTCAGCAAGAGATCGGAATAGCCCAGCATGGCGGTGATGGGGTTATTGAGTTCGTGGGCAGCGCCGCCGACCAGTTGCCGCACCGAATCCAGCTTTTCCGACTGCAGAATCTGGGCTTGCAGACGTTTCAGGTTGTCGAAAGCTTCGCGCGAGTCGCTGAGCATGCGCATGAGTTCGCGATCGAGCCTCTGCTGGCGAAGAAAGACCATGATGCCCATGCAGAATGCCGCTAACAAGGTAAGAGCCAGGCGGAATACGCGGATTCTAGCCGGGATGCGGAAGTCGGCGAGCGCCCAGGCAGCAAATAAGGACAGGGAGAAGGCTGCGATCATGCTGCAGCGCGAGATCCACACGCCATAGCTGGTGGAGGCTTGGGAGGCTTGCGATTGCGGCGTTTCGATGCGTGTCCGCAGGCCAATCCAGGTAAGGCTCGCCATGGCTGCGAGCAGAGGAATGTCATAGATACTGCCGCTATAGTAGGTCTGGCGCGCGATGGCCCAGTTAGCCATGGTGGAACCGGCGGAGTAGCAAACGCTCAGGCCGAACAGTGCGGCGTAAAATTTTCTCCACTGGCCTTGGCTTGTGATCCAGCAAGCCAGCAAGCCTGCCAGGAAAGCCAACTTTTCCGCGTTGTAGACCGAATTCAAATTGAGGTTGTAGGTGGCAATATCGGGCACAACATACTGCCAGGGCATCACGATGAAGACGTAAAGATAGAACCACCAGACGAGCAAGAGCGCGAAATCGAGCCGTCCCACGCGGGCGCCATATTCATCCCGCGGAAAGTGCGGGCGCAGGGCCAAGGCGGCCATCAGCGGAACAAAATGGAGGAATAATACGATGTCCCAGGCGCAAAGATCGGGGACGTCGCGGCGCAGACCGACCTCGTAATACGTCCAGAACAGCTGGTATAGGAGCCAGAAAGCTAGTCCCAGGCTGATCAGCGACCAGAAAATGCGCATGCGACCGCGCGAGCGCAGCACCAGCGGAACAAAAGCAGCCGTACCAGACAGCAACAGCAGGGACTGCGCGATGTCGCTGAAGGCGGTCAAAGCAAACGAGCGTGGCAAAGCGGCCGCGGCCACAATGGTGGCCGCCAATAAGCCTGCCACCGCTGCCAGCCATAGATTGGAACGTCTGCTCAAGACACAACCTCGTGCCTATTGTAGAGGTGAATTTAGACGACTATTGGTTACTTGAGTAACTGAAGTAGAGGGAAAACATAAAATGGCACAGGTTAGGAGTAACGTGGTTGCTACATCCGACTTGCCCATAAGCTCCGTTTATTCAATAATGTCGGCGTAGTGCCCACGCCGTCTAGGCGGAGTTGTTTTTGAATCCTCACGTAGAGCGCTATCGACAATCCTGGAGACTAAAAATCCCGCCAGATCCGGGCGAAACCCGCCGCGTGGAGCGCTGGCTGGCGACGGCCCGAGTCTTTCTGGCGGTGTCTACGCTGGTGGCGATCCGCATGGATCCCACGGAACTAGGGCACTCCTGGGCGGCCTACGGGCTGTTCGTGTTTTACATGGCGAACGGGATTCTGATTCTGATGCTGCTGCGCCGGCGGCAGCAGTCCACGGCAGCGTTCCGCCTGCTGGTGCACTGCGGCGATATTGCGTGGCCGGCGCTGATTTCTTTGTTTGCACAAGGCGCGCGTTCGCCGTTTTTCCTGTTCTTCTTCTTCGTTCTGGCCGCGGCTGCCTACCGGTGGGGCCTGTGGGAGACGCTGGCAACTGCGGTTTCCGAGGCAGTACTGCTGTGGATTGAAAGTTTCATTGTTTTCCACGTCTGGCCGCAAGGTTCGTTGCCGTTGCGGACATTAACGGGTCTACAAATCAATGTCACCGACTTTGAGCCGCAGCGGCTGTTCATGCTTTCGATCTATTTGATTGTTATGGGCATTCTGCTGGGCTATCTGGCGGAGCAGCAAAAGCATTTGCGAGCAGAAAAGGCGGTCGTGACGGGGATGCTTTCGCGGGTCAGGGTGGAGGCGGGACTGACCGGGACGATGGAGCAGATTTTTAAGGAATTGCTGTCGATGTACGGCGCGTCGCGGGGCATCGTGGCCTCGCAGGAAATGCACAGCAAGCGCGTGTTTGTGGGTGAATTGAACCGGGCCATGGGCGGTGCTCCTGAATTTCGATGGCTGGAATCGAGTCCCCGGGACGCGAAGATCTATCTCGATGGGTTCCCGGGCGACGTCTGTTACGCCTCGGTAAAGGGCGAGCAGTGGAACATATTGGCCTTGGATTATTCCGGCCATCCCGTAGGGGCAGGCGATGTGACGGCGCTGGCGCAATTACGGCAGGTACAGAGCTTCAAGTCTGTGGTCACGGTTTCGTTTCTGTCTGGTGGAGAATGGAGGGGGCGGATATTCCTGTACGATCCCTCGTTGTACGGCGAGAAACAGGAGGAGTTGCGGTTTCTGCTGGACGTGGTTCGGCAAGTCGGGCCGGCAGTGTACAACGTGTATCTGTTGCACCGTCTGCGGCGGCGCGCTCTGGCGGCGGAGAGGGCGCGTTTTGCCAGGGAACTCCACGATGGCGCGGTGCAGTCGCTGATCGCGATGGAGATGCAAGTGGATGTGGTGCGCCGCCAGGCAGAGGCCAACCGACCGATTGGCGGCGAACTGGGGCGCATCCAAAGCCTGCTGCGCGAGGAAGTACTGAAGCTTCGAGAACTGATGCAGCAGATGAAGGCCATCGACGTGGACTCGCAGCGTTTACTCGGAGTGTTGAAAGATACGGTCGAGCGCTTTCAGCGCGAGACCGGAATCAATGCGCGGTTCGTCACCGACCTGGGGGAATTGGACATGCCGCAACGGGTTTGCCGCGAGGTCCTGCGGATAGTGCAGGAGGGCCTGGTCAATGTACGCAAGCACAGCGGGGCACGGCATGCGCTGGTGCGCCTGGCCTCCAACGGACAACGGTGGACTCTTACCGTGGAAGATGACGGGAAAGGATTCGCCTTTGCCGGCCGCTACAATCACCATGAGATGGAAGAGGCCGGGAAGGGGCCGGCGATTATAAAGGAACGAGTGCGCTTGATTGCGGGGGAACTCACGGTAGAATCAAATCCCGGACAAGGAACGCGCCTGGAAATTACTGTGCCTCGGAACGGAAGCGTGCCGCATGACGTTTAAAAAGGAACAAGTTCGCATTGTGATTGCCGACGACCATCCAATTTTTCGCGATGGCCTGCGCCGGTTGCTGGAAGCCGAAGCCGATCTGAAGGTTTTAGGCGAAGCCTCCGACGGCGCTGAAGCTGTAAAACTGGCGAAGCTGTTGAAGCCCGACATTCTGCTGCTAGACCTGGCGATGCCGAAGCATCCAGGGTTGGAAGCCTTGCGGGATTTGAGCATGCCTGCAAATGCCACACCGGTGCGCGTGATCCTGCTGACGGCGGCCGCGGAGAAGGGGCAGATCGTGGAAGCTCTGCAGTTGGGGGCTCGGGGCGTTGTGCTGAAAGATTCCGCCACCCAATTGCTGCTGAAGGCGATCCAGACTGTGATGGCGGGAGAGTACTGGGTGGGCCGAGAGAGCGTATCCAATCTGGTGCAGTATCTGCGCACGCTGATGCAGTCCTCGCACGATGAAGCGCGGCAGAGAAAATTCGGGTTGACGCCGCGCGAGCTCGAGATCGTTTCCGCGGTGGTTGCAGGGTACTCTAACAAGGAAATAGCGGAATATTTCAAGATCAGCGAAGATACCGTGAAGCACCACCTCAGCAACATCTTTGACAAATTGGGAGTCTCGACGCGGCTGGAATTGGCGCTGTTTGCGGTGAATCAAGCCTTACCGCTCAAAAGCATCGCATGAGCTAAGTCCTTATTGAATCAACAGTTTATATGTGGCACTTCGGTGCCATTGGCTGTGGGGAGGGCCGGGAATATAGTTGGTTCACCGGTTCAGCTTAGGCCAAGCACGATCCGTTAGTAACGTTTTCCGAACTCTGGGGGAAGGTCGCAGTACAAGCGCTAGTTTAAAAAGAGGAGCCCCGTGGCAAAACTTTTACAGCAATTCTGGAACGATGAGCGTGGCCAGGATATCGCGGAATACGCGGTGATGTTGGCCGTGATTCTCGTGATCGTCGTCGGGACGATCCGTCTCATCGGCTCGAATGCCAACAACGTGTTCTCGCAAGTTGGCAGCGCGATTCAGTAGCGCGAAACAGAAAGAGCGGTCCAGCCCAACAGCTACGATGGAATCAGAAGCTCTGTAAACGGGGTGCGGCAGCGCGCTCCTGCCTATTTTTCTCGCCTGATTTTTCTCCTTAACAACTACTTGGGTTGATCGTTCGATGGCGTAGTTGTGGTCAGCGCCATCTTCTCCGCGCCACCGGTGGGCAGCCTCGTGAGATAGGGGAAGAACGGAGTGATCTCAAACTCCATTTTCTCGCGCGACGAGGTCAGCGGGACGGGCTTGGCTTTGGACAGTTCCACCTGATCGGTCCAGGGATCGACTTTGATGCGCCCGCCGAGCGGCAAAGCTGCGATCTGGTCCAGCCGCTTTTCATCAAGTTGAGGAGCGGAGGCCAGCAAATTCGACATGCGAATGCTCTTATCGCTGGCCAAGCCATTGCCGAGGTGGGGACGAATCAGCCTGGGCAAATCTGGAGCGTGTTCCTGCAGAGCTCTAAGAAACAGCCCGGCATTGCCCAATTTGTCTTTGTAGGGAGAGTTCTTGAGGAGCTCCAAAGCCTTGGCGTCAGCGGCCGCTTCGTCGGCCGCGTTTTGCTTAAACTCCATGCGCTGGAAAGATTCTTCGTCAGGGAAGAAGAGCTTGTCGTTAAAAGCCAGTTTCGTGTCGAATGGATGCCCTAACACGATATGACTTAATTCGTGAGCCAGCACCATCGCCAGGGCGGCTTCATCAGGAAGTACGTCGAGCAAACCACGGCTCATGACGATGGTATGGCCGATTGTGAAAGATTCCAAGGGAGCAGTTAACAGGACGCGGCAGCGGACATCGGTCTGCAGGTCAATATTGTTGGTGACCAGGAGATTGTTGACCACAGTGGAAAGAACCTTGTCGACCTCGCCTGGGGGGGCGAGCAGTCCGATCTTCTGGAGACGCTCGATGGCATTGTCTTCGGCCTGCCGTTCCCACATACGCTCGGCCATGACCGGGCTGGGATCGGCGGCGGCATCGCTTTGATCTTTGACCGATTGCGGCGAGTCGATCAGGATTTGGGTGAATTCTTCATTCTTGTTTAGTCCCTTCAGGTCATAACCCCAGAGGCGAGTTTGCGCCTTGAAATGAAGGGTCTTGGTCAGGCCGGTCTTCAGGTTGGATTCTTCGGTGTAGACATAGGCGGGCAGCCAAGTTCCGGGACGCAGGTTCAAGCGCCAACTGTCGAAGTGAAAAAAGAAATTAATTTTGGGCTGCGGAGAATAGGTTCCATTGAAGCGGACAATGTTGTAGTCCTGGTCTTCCACCCAAATTCTCCCGAGAAAACGAGGAGTTTTGTCGCCTTCGCGGGGCTGAACGTCGATGACGAGGCAACGAACTTCGCCCAGGAATTCCCGGCGCACGAAGGTGAACTTGTAATATCTTTTCTGAAAATCGGAGTCGAGCACGACCATCTGGGCGAAGCCCATGGGAAGGTAATGGAGGGAATAAACGCCGGTCAGCTTAGCCAGCATGCGATGACCGAAGCCAGGTTGCCCGAGAAAGGAGGAATCTTCGGTGCCATCCGACATATCGAGGCGACCGAGAAAATATTGATCCTTCACGGGTTCCGGATTTTCGTCTTTGTCGTTCTTCAGATCTTGCACATAGGTCTCGACCAGCGGGTGCATGTGACGCATTTGTGCCATGAAGAAGTGCTCGCGCTGCACCATGCGATCGATCACGTCGTTGAGAGTGGCGGCCGGAGGCGGCGGAGTGTCCACAGTCTGCGAAGGCACGGGAGTGGAGGAATCATTCGACGCGGCTGGGGGCTGCGCTGGCGCCGAGGGAGCGTCCTTCGAGCTTAGGGCAGAGTGCGAGGTGGAAGGCGAAGAATCTTGAGCTGTCGCTGCTAAGCTGCAGAGCAAGAGCACAGACAACCCCAGGGGCGAAACCCAACGACACATACGCATAAGAACCTTCTAGGAGTGAACTAAGCTAACTGGAAAATGATATGAACGACGGCCGTCGAGTCATAGGGTTGGCCGTCTTTCAATGCGGGCTTAAAGCGAATCTGTTCGGCGGCACGAACGGCCGCATCGTCCAGACCATGTCCCAGTCCGCGAACAACGCGCAGGACACGTAGCTTGCCGGAAGCTTCCAAAACTACTTCGAGGAGCACTTCGCCCTCGATGCGCTTGGCGCGAGCTTCGTCGGTATAGGTGGGAACCGGCTTGGAAAGGATTTCCGCCGGAACCAGGCTCGCGGCTGCGGATGAGGCAGGACGCGATTGAACTGTAGGAGGAGCAGGGACATCGGCATCGCCGAAGCCAGCCTGGCGAACCTTGGCAGGAGAGGAAGCGCGCGCGTTGCCGGTGGCCACGCCGCCGCCAAATCCGGTACTAGCCACCACGCCGCGAACTCCTTTGGCGCCGCCGGTGCCATTGCCGTACCCGGGGCCGGTCGGCAGATCAAAGCCGCCAGCTTGCGCGATGTTTACGGCACGGGTCTGCGTCACCCTTGCCGGCACTCCGTTGGGATCGCCGAAGCCGCCGGTCTGGACTTGCTGGGGCGGGCGCTCGATCGTCTGCGGAGCTGAGCTTCCAGTCGAAAACAGGTTGGTTCGAACAATCTGCCGGGGAATGGCCGGCGCACTGGTCGGCACCTGGTCCAGCTTCCTGGCAGCAATCTTCACTTCAGGAACGGGGGCATCCTCCAGCTTGGGCTTGGGCTGGGGTTGAGGAGCGGGCAAACGCAGCGCGGCAGGAGGCGGATCCAGCTTCGCCTGCAACACCGGCCGGGGAAGTTGGCGCTGGGGTTCGTGATTGACCGGAACCGGCGTCGGCACCAGTTCCATGGCGTGGTAATCCTTCTGGGGTGGTTCGAGGATCTCCGGGTGCAGGACGGGTATCCAGATCAGAATGGCGATGAGAGCCGCCTGGGTTCCGTAGCTCAGAATAAACTCGTGCCAGGGTGCATTCCACCTCGGGAGAGAGGAAAACAGCACTGACTCGTCGGAGAGGGTCGACGCCATAATCAGGTTCTTTGCTTCTTGATGCAAACACCAGTTAGAGTCTAAAAGTTCTTCGCTTGTGGAACGCTGACCCGGGGCAGCAGATAAGTGTACTATCCCGGAGTGGGAATGCACGAAATAGGCCAATTCGCGTCGCCGGTCAGATCGATAACACAATTAAAAAACAACAACTTACAAAGTACCTATGGTCGTGCCGAGCGGCCCCTGACCGGAGCCATGCAAAAAACTACACGTTTTCAGGACAGATTTCGCGACTTTTTCCCGGCCACATTCAGCAGCGAACGATCTTCGGGCTGTCGATTTCACGAGTGGCGTTGCGAGTATCGACCACCAACTTTGCCTCCTGGACGATGCGGCGATAGTCGTAATTGGAGTGATCGGTGACGATCACAATGCAGTCGTACTGTCCTAAGTCCTTCAATTCGGCGCACTTCATCTGCAGATCGTACTTTCGACCCTTGCCGATGAAGGGGAAATAGGGATCGTGATAGCTCACCTGGGCCCCATCTTTCTGCAGCAATTCGATGATGGTGAGTGAGGGCGACTCCCGCAAATCGTCGATGTCCTTCTTGTAGGCGACGCCTAGCACGAGCACGCGGGCGCCGTTCACCGATTTTTTCTGGGTGTTGAGCGCTCTGCTGACCGAGGCGAGAACGTGGTACGGCATGTTGGTATTAATCTCCCCGGCTAACTCGATGAAGCGGGTGCGGAAGTCCCACTCTTTAGCCTTCCAGGAGAGATAGAAAGGATCGACGGGAATACAATGGCCGCCCAGTCCGGGCCCGGGATAGAAGGGATGGAACCCAAAGGGCTTGGTGGAAGCAGCCTCAATGACTTCCCAGATATCGATGCCCATACGCAAGCACAGAAGCTTGAGTTCGTTGACCAGGGCGATGTTGACGCAGCGGTAAATGTTTTCGAGGAGTTTGGTCATCTCCGCGGCGGCCGGAGTAGACACCGGCACAGTGCGGTTGAAAATGGAGCCGTACAGAGCTTGGGCAAGCGCAGAGGCCTGGGGATCGAGGCCGCCGACGACTTTGGGGATATCGCGGCGGGCCACACTGGTGTTGCCGGGATCCTCCCGTTCGGGGGAGAAAGCCACGAAGAATTCCTTTCCTGTGAGGGCCTGGTTGCGGGCGGCCTTGAGACCGGCTTTATTTTCCTTCTCCAGAATCGGAATCATGACTTCTTCGGTGGTTCCCGGATACGTGGTGCTCTCGAGCACGACCAGTTGCCCGGCGCGCAGGTGGGGCGCGATCGAATGAGTGGTGTCGGTGATGAAGCTAAGGTCGGGTTCGTGATATTCATTGAGCGGCGTAGGAACACAGATGATAATGGCGTCCATGTCGCTGATTTGCGAATAGTCGGAAGTGGCGGAGAAGCCGGAGGCTTTGGCTGCCTGAATCTCTTCAGGCGCGATGCGGTAGATGTAGGAGCCCCCTTTGGCTAACGTATCTACCTTGCGGGAGTCGATGTCGAACCCGGTGATCCGGAACTTTTGTTCGCTATAAAGCAGGGCGAGGGGCAGGCCAACATAGCCGAGTCCGATAATGCCAACCCGAGCCTGGCGCTGGTGAATCTTGCTTTTGAGTTGGCCGATGAATGAATCTGCGACAGAGGAGCCAGTCATAATAATTTCCTGTAAAGCATGAAAGAAACAGCTGAAAAACTCCCAATTTTAGCATGCGGAAAGCGGCTGCATTGGAAAACTGGGTGCAGGCCAGGCCAAAAAAACGGAGCGAGTAAGGTCAGGAGCGTCGAATTCTGAATGAGAAAATTGGGCAGGCGAATCGGTATTTTGTCTTTTTTTGTTTTGTTTATCGCGGGCGTCGTGGTGGTCGTGAATGCGGGGAAGTGGTTGGTGGTCGATGATCCCAGACCTTCGGATGTGATCGTCGTACTGGCGGGAGAAACGGACCACCGGCCGGCCCATGCCCTCGAACTTCTGAGGCAGGGTTACGCGCAGCAAGTGCTTATCGACGTGCCGGTCGCCTCCAAGATTTACGACACCTCGCAGATGCAGATCGCGGAGAAATATGTTCGGAGTTTGCCGGAGGCGCCCGCGGTAGGCGTGTGCCCGATTGCGGGCCTTTCGACCAGGGACGAATCCCACGATGTTGAGACGTGCCTGACGCATGAGCCAGGCACGCGAATCTTACTAGTTACCTCCGAGTTCCATACCCGACGGGCGCTGAGCACCTTTCGGCATGAACTTCGTGGAAAGACTTTTTCTGTGGCGGCGGCACGCGACGATACGCAATTCGGAACCCGCTGGTGGACTCATCGCCAGTGGGCCAAGACCTGCCTTGATGAGTGGTTGCGATTGATCTGGTGGAACGCGGTTGAACGATGGCGCTGAGCAAACCCGTGCCAGCAAAGTCTGGGTTCTGGCAAGATGAGTTTTCCACCGGAAAGCGCCCGCAATGGCACAAAAGGCATTGACGGAGAACAGCGAGGAGGGTACGATTCGAAGGCATAGCACGGATCTGTGCAGCACAAGTCATCTCCCGAGGACGGAAGCAGCTGTCAATGATGGGGACTTCTTACTTAAAGATTCTGGTAGGGATGTTGATGGTGATTTTTCCTGCCGCTATGGTTGCAGCGGACGCCCCTAGTGCCATGCTTTATAGCCATGGCACGGCGCTACTCAATGGCAACAGCATTGCGAGGTCTTCGGCTATTTTTTCCGGCGACCTAGTGCAGACGAATCCGGATTCGGTTGCAAACATCAATGCAACGGGTTCAAGTGTCCTGGTTCTGAATGACTCGCTGGTTCAGTATGAGGGCAGTATTCTCAAGTTGGAGCACGGAGGCGTAACCATATCGACTTCAAAATTGCTGGCGACCCGCGCCGGCAAGGTTACCGTGTCACCCGCCGCCGGCGTCTGGACCGAATTCGAAGTCAGAGATGTCGATGGTAGAGTCCAGATCGCCGCACGAAAAGGTGACCTGACTATCAGCGATGGCACTGAAATCACGACCTTGGCACAAGGGCAGCAAACCACTCGTGACGAGGGAATGTCTCAGGATGACTCCCAGACCCAGGCGGCCAACAAGAAAAAGAAAAAGGAGAGCCACGGCACTACTCCTGCTGCGTCGGGCGGAGTTTTCAACTCGCCGGTTGTGATTGGAGTTGCCGGGGGCATCATTGTGGGTGGGACGGCGTGGGTGTTGAGCAAATCCGATGATCCGGTGAGTCCATCGAAGCCTTGAAGATTGGATTTGGGTCGTCGTGATTTCAGGTTCCGCTGATCTTCCTCTCTATCCCAAACAGTAATCACTCTGAGGGAGACCTTCGCCCTAGACTGCAGTGCCATCTGGTCGGCCCTTCAACGCAGTCCTAACTGTGCAGGCAGACCCTTCGCGCAGAAAACTGCGCGTCGGAAGGTTTGCCATACGCCCCCGTGTCAGAATCCTCAGTTATCACTTCAAGAGCTTAGGGTGATCGCCGGGGGTCAGAATCGCCAGACAATGCCACCGCCTACGAGAATATTATGTTGGCGGCTCTTGCCCGTGTTCACATTCAGTTGCGGCACACCTGACCAGAAATCTCGAGCTTCACCGCGCAGCCTGAATTGGCTGGAGATCTTCACATCAAGTCCCACACCAGCCTGCAATAGACCGGTGGTGTTCCCCATATTGCCAGAATTTCCACTGAAATGGCCGAATCCACCGCCAAGACTGACCCACGGCGATACTGCCACCTCGGGAAAAACATTCAGTCGCGCCGAGGGCGTAACGAAGTAGGATCGGTAGGCCAAGACTGGATTCGCGTAGGTGTGCGCGTCCTCGTCGGGGTTCCCTATGAAGGGGACTTCCAGGGCCACGGACCAGAGGTCAGTACCCACGAATCGCCGAGCATAATTCACTTCGAAGGTTAATCCTTTGCCGAAGCGCAGGTCCGGATCATAGGAGGGAGCACCGATGATGCCCTGATCGCTGATGAAGGTGCGGCCAAGAATCCCCGACAATTCGTTCTTCTGAGCGGCGGCCTGTGCTGCGAGGGTAAAAATTGCCAACAAAGCCGCGATGGTCAGGTGTTTCAGCGACATTTTTCCTCCTGCCCTCTGTTCGTTGCGAAACCCGTTTCCGGCGAGACTTGCCAGCCCTGTTTTCGCCTCGTTTTGCCACCGAAGGTTCGTGCGTTGAATCGCCGAATGCGAAAGGTTCACTGTTAGGTGGACGAAGGATTCGATCATATCGACCGCGCCAATGAGCCATTGTCAGGCAGAGTGCGACGGTCTCCACCTTCTTCATTCTTGGGGGTTCGAGACCGTCCAGTCTTGGATACCTTGGGCAAACGGGAGGCAGCTAACCCGCAAAGCACATAGAACAGCGCAGCATTGGCCGGAATCTGCAAATTGAAATCCACGAAACTATGCAGCAGAAGTCCCGTACAGCCAAGCAAAGCGGCGAGAGAGACTGCCCCATCCCACCTGAATTCCCATCGTCGAGAAGTCGGTGAAACGCACCGGCACAGGCGCACGAGAAACCAGATCATCAGTCCGAAGCCCAGAAGACCCGTCTCGACCAGCAGCTGTGCATAGTCGTTGTGCGCTTCATTCACGAACAGATTGGTATAGAAAGTGCGATAACTGGGGTAGACGGTTGGAAACGTTCCCAGACCCCACCCCAACACCGGTCGGTGGGAAAACATTTTCAGGCAGTCCTTGCTGATATTCCAGCGGATGCCAGGGCCCAGGTTTCCGAGCCGGCTGAGAACTTGCCCTTTGCCCACAAAAACCAAGAGGCCGAGAATGAAAACACACACGGCAAGCAGACCAAGCGCGACGCGAGGATTTCTCCTCTGAGAGAGAGCCAAGGCGGCAAATACGACGATCTCGAAGGCGAACGAGAGCATTCCGCCGCGCGAGCCGGAAAGGAAGATCGTGCTGGCCATCAGCACGGCGGCGAAGGCTACCAGGACGCGCTTTCCCCCCCGAAAAATATGGCTCATACTCACGACCAAGGGGAATGGGACGAGCATTTCCATCAGTCCGGCGTAGTGGTCGCGGTTGACATAACTTCCATAGATCGAGCCGTGGAATCGTGGAGTGTAAAACCAATAGAACTTGCCCTCAGAGGTCAGCGCCTGAGCCAGGGCGAAAAAAGCATACAGGGCTCCAAAAATGATCACTGCGAGAGCAAATTTCTTGCGAATCTGTTCGTCTCGTATGCATTCAGCTGCAATCAGCATGACCATCCCGTACGAGACGTACTGCAACACTTCGTATTTCGTGATGTAAGCGTAGGCCGAGGTACGCAGCAAAAGTTGCGCGAGGAGGAGTACGAAAAAGAGCAGCGCTGGCGCGTACAGCGGGTTCTTCGACAACTGTATCTGCCCGGAGGTAAATTGCTTTCCTACCCAGACCAGAAATAGAGCCGAGGCCGCAGCTTCGAATGCGAAAGTAGACCACTCTTGGACTGCCCCGAATGCCAGGATTGCGAACATCAAAGTCGCGCCAAGCCCGGAAACGATCCCCCATTGCGGGCCGCCCGGCTCGCGATCAGTCCGGCGCTCCAGATCAATGGAGTCCGTCGTGTTGAGAACCACATAGGAGAAGGTCTTCAACCGGCTAATCCTTCAATTCTCCATCTCCTTCAGCCTGACATCATCGATCCAGAGCTTGCCCCGAATGTGCGGCTGAGGAGGGTCGCGGACTATTTTCAGCAACAGAAGATTTGTGTTGGGCCCGGTCTGAAATCGTGCTTCTTGCAGACGCCAGGGCGTCGTGCCGAGCGTATCGTCGGTAAGGACGTAGGAGGCGTTGGTGTAGGCGTCCACCAGGGCGAAGCGCGGACCACTGGCGGTGTCGATGTCTTCCGTGCGGGATTCGGCACTGAATTCGTACGAGGTATTGGGCTTCACGGGAATGAACTGCGCGAGTTGAGGTCCCGGGACACTCTGTCCATCGAAGGTGACCAAAAGCGAGCGCGTTCCGCTGCGAAACTCATTGGTATCGATGGCCAGGGCAGCATGGGAGTAGGACTGGTACCACCAATCGAATCCGCCATTCAGAAGGTTCTCCTCGAATCCGCCGTTTACCACCAGATTCTCCCTGGAGGGAAGATACGCTTGAACGGAAGGATCGACATTGGATAGCTGCTGCCACGCTTGCTTCGCTGCGTCCACTTCCCGCTGGGCGATGAGAAGCCGGAAGTAAGGGAGCGCAGGCTTCGCCGAAAATGCTTGTTGCAGCCCGATCAGACGATTCCATACGCTTTCAGACGCAGCTACCTGCTGCTGGGCGACGAGCAAACCGAGAAACGACAAGTACAGATCAGCTCGCGGTGGCAAGGCTTGGTCCACAATCTCGGTGGCGTCGCCGCTGGCGCGCCAGCAAAGTTCGAGGATCGAATCCACTGCTTCGGGGTCATTGGCGAGCACCACCCGGAAGTAGCGAAACGCCTTTTCTCGATCGCCCTGCACCAGGAAGAAATTGGCCGCCTCCCAAGCGACGTGGGGGGTAGTGGGGTCGGCCTGCACGGCGTGCAGGACGCTCTCTCCCTGTTCGCCGATATCCCCCGCGAGTTGGTACGCACCCGCCAAATCTAACCAGTAACGGGCTTCGTAAGGATTCAAATGAACTGCTGTCCGGTAGTCGGATATAGCCTCATCCACGCTCGTGCCGGACAAGGCCAGCTGTCGACCGAGGAGGTCGGGATATTCGGCATTGGCCGGTTCGCACTGCATGGCCTTTTGGACTTTTGCCAAGTCGAGGCTCGCGGCCAGATATGACGCGACGAAGGCGCGCAGAGCGAAGAGCAGATAAAAGCCGACGGCCAGGAAGCAGGCGGCGGCAAAAGAAAATCTCCTCACTCGGGATCGCAACTCGATCTGCATCGAAAGGGTGAATCCAAACCGTTTCCAGAAAAAGTGTTTTGGGCGAAGCCTGACTCGATTCGAATACTGTCAAGAAACCTTGCTGACCGTCGGCGTTTTATCGTCCACTGACTCCTCGCTGTAGTAGTGGTTAGAATATCGACCGCTGTAGTAGTAGTAGCCTTCAGCCGAACGCAGATTGAGCGCGTTCAGGACAATACCCATAACCCTGGCATTGACCTGCAGCAGCAGACCACAGGCGCGCCGCAAGGCTGGCCGTGTGGTCTGACCCGAGCGCGCGACTAGAATGACCCGGTCGGCCTCGGGAGACAACAGCACGGCGTCGGTCACGGACAAGCACGGTGGCGTGTCGATAATGACATGGTCGAACTCATTGCGCCAACGGGCGATGTGCTCTTTCATTACGGTTGAACCAAGCAATTCGGCCGGCTGCGGAGGAATAGGTCCGGCGGGCAGAATCCATAAACTGGGGACTTCTGGGCAGGGGAGTATCACGTCTTCAACTTTGCTGGACCCGCTGATCAGAGTGCTGAGGCCTTCGCGAGACGTCAAGCCGAACAGCTTTTCAAGACCTGGTCGACGAAGATCGGCATCGACCAGCAAGACCCGGCTCCCGCTTTGTGCTAGCACCAGAGCCGAATTTGCGCTAATGGTGGTCTTTCCTTCTTGAGGCATGGCGCTGGTGACGAGAATCACTTTCGGCGGCGCGCCAAACGCGGAGAGAAGAATCGAAGTCCGGAGCGCTCGGTACGCCTCCGCGGCTTCTGACTTGGGACGCTCGTAGGTGACTAGTGCGAGCATTCCTGATTTCTCGACATCGGCCGAAATCGTCAGCGTGGGTTTGCGGAGTGGAGCGTCGTTTGCCAGTTGCAGCGGTATTGTTCCCAGTGCCGGCAGGGTCGAAACGCTGCCTATTTCTTCCATGCTCCTGACGGTATTGTCGAAGCTCTCGAGCGTCCATGCGAGTCCAATCGCTAAGCCAACGCCCAGCAAGAATCCCAGCACGAGGCTCCGGTGCACGTTAGGTGAAATTGGTTGGGTTGGAATCCGCGCGATATCGACGACTCGAATATTGCTCGATCGCAGACCCGCACTCACGCCAGCTTCCTTCAGACGCTGCAACAGATCCTGGTACAGCTGTCGGTTGGTTTCGGCATCGCGCTTGAGCACCGTGTACTCAATCGCGCTTTCGTTGAGTTTGTTCGCTTCCTGCTTCTGCTGGTTGAATGCGGACTCCAGCAAATTCTCCCTTTGCGCGGCCGCAAGGTATTCATCGCGCATCTTCTCCTGCATTTTCTTCTTTTCCGCCTCGATGGCGGCGCGCACCTGCTTGATTTGGTTGCTTAGTTCGGTGACCTTGGGATAGCCCGCACCAAACTCGGTGGTGGCCATCGCGTATTGGGTCTCGAGGTCCGCTTCTTTTTCCTGCAGCTTGTCCAGCAGATCACCTGCTGTATTTCTTCCGTCCGGCGCGTCTTTCGTAAAAGAGTCCGGGTCACCGTTCATAGCAAGCTTGTAATCGGCCTCTTTTTCAATGCGATCTGTCTCCGCCTCGGTTAGTTCCTTATTTAGTTCGCCCAGTTTTTCGGTGACGATGTTCTCTTTCTCGTCCACCCCGAGAATGCCGTGATCTTTCTGGTAACGGACGAGTTTCTCTTCGGAAGTCTGGACTTTTAATTGGAGATCCGCCAATTCCCGCGAAAGCCAATCGGAAGTCTGGCTGGCCGAATCGTATTTCGTCCTGAAGTTTTCCTCGATGAAGGTTTTGACCAGCGTGTTGGTAATCTCGGTCGCGAAGCGCGGATCAGAATGGGTGTAGCTCACCTGGATCAAGCGCGTGTTGGGGACGAGCTGGATATTCAGGCCCCCGTGAAACGCGCCCAGCAACCCGGCGGCCTGGGTCGGATCCGGCTGCATGGTCGAATCGGCCAGGGCGGGGTCAGGCAAATTCTGCTTGACTGTAGTAAATCGAGGATCCTGGTACAGGCGCATTGTGTCGATCACCTTGATCGCCAAAGCGTCGCTGCGCAAGATCGCAACCTGGGTTTCCAAAGTCGCCTCATAATCGAAGTCTGGAGAACCATTCTCCATGTCCTTGAATCCCAGAACGTTGGGAACTTCTGGAAAGATTGCTACCTTCGATGTGGCCTGGTACAAGCGCGTCTTACTGAGAACCGCGATTGCCGAGAGCGCAAAAACAATGGCAAATGTGGCCAGCATCACCCATTTGCGTTTCTGCAGAATTCGCCAATAGTGGAGGATTGGGCTATGTTCCTGGCCAAGGTGGGGGTATAGGGCGTGGTGA